>NZ_VHLC01000036.1:0-75059 GCF_006547355.1 Myxococcus sp. AB036A
GTGGGGGAGGGTTGGTGGGCCTCGCCACGCGGTGACCGGGCGGTGGATCGCCCCAATTGCCTGGATCCTCCGACACGCCACCAGACCGGGTCGCAGCCGGTCCTGCTGCGGTGGGTTGCCCCCGGAAAGTCCCGGCACCCGGCGCGCGTTGCCCCCTGCCGTCGTCAGCCATGTTCATGGTCCCCCTGGCCTATTGGCGCTTGCTGTGCTCGTTGAAGAACTCGAGGTTGGCTCCTGCCTGGGCATAGGCGTCATGCACGAGGCCCATGAACCCATCCTCACCGAAGGCACTCCGGCACGACGCTTCCGCGACATCGAGCAGCATGGGGAATCCCCGCTCGGGTCGGAGGATGCTGTCCGCCATGGCGACTCGCGCCGCGAGGTGGACGTGGTCGCGATGCGCATAGAATGAGCGGGGAGGGGTTCGCTCGGATGCGCGAAACACACCGGAGATGACTTCGGGGCAGCATTCCTGCACGAACCTCGCCGCGAAGTTCTGGCTGCGGTCCCCGTACTTCCATTGCTCGATGACCCGCCTCCCAAAGCGCTCGAGCGTTTCGAAGATGACGTACTCGCCAGCCTGGAGCGCATGACCGATGGTCAGGATGCCCCGCTCCTCGAGGGTGCTCGGAACGAACACGAACTTCTTCTGCTGGAGGATGAGACGCCTGAGCACATTGATGGATTCGCGCAGGAGGCTCATGTAGCCCGAGCCCGTAATCAGTTCGTAAGCGCATGGATTGCCATGCCCGATACGCCACTCCGCTTCGGACTTGTCCACGAGCACGGCCCGTTCGGCGTAGGTCTTGATACCGCGACGCGCCAGTTTGGAAAGCGACCTCTCGTTAGGACTGGCCGACCTGTCCATCCGCTGGTTGATGCACGCGAGTGCCTCTTGAACTGGATTCGAACGCTGGTCCGACATCTCCTTCCGGAACAGCCGCTGAGAAAAGGTTCCGCTCGTCCCTCCGTAACCCACCGCGGCGATTCCAATCTGGGTGATTCCAATTGGAAGGCTCTCGTGGCTCGTCGAGATGCTGTTGACGGCCTCCACCTTCCCGGAGAAGAGCAGGCTCTGATGGACCGTGGCCAATTCTTCGGGCGTGGCCCTGTAGACCCCAGCCTCCTTGGCACCCCCGCGAGAGTTCGCGGAGATTTTCGGAAGGACTTGTTGCCGGATGATCTTCTTCACGACGCCCTCCTTGTCCACGGCACTGGCGATTTCCTTTCGGAACCGCGCCATGACGCTTGCCAGGTCGAGCCCCTGCGACCATGTGTCGAGGTTGAGCGTCGTCAGCAGATCCTCTCCAAACGCGTCGAAGAAGTCGTCGTCACCGACGAGGTCCGCTCCGTCTTCGGCGTGAAAACCACCCGCCATGCCTAGCTCCTGTCTTCGCCAAGAAATTCGATGATGGAGAATCGCTGGGCGCGCTCCTGTCGCATGAGCGCGCGGGCATGGGCCCTGGCCTTGTCTTCAGGGAGACCGAAGCGGCGGGCCACCCGCAGGACGCCGTCTTCTCCCGGGGTGATACGGAGCATCCGCCGCACGAGCTCTGCTGGCGCGAGGAACTCGAGCGCCAGCCGGTCGGCACGCCGTTCGGCTTCCGCAATGGCTCCAGAGGCCAGGTGCCCGGATGGGGTCCTGTCCATGAGCTTGACCTGGACGCCCAGTGGGACCTGCCCGAAAACCGAGGACAGTCTTTCCTCCAGGCTTGGGTTTCGCTTTCCGTCGAGGACGGGGAGGATTCCTTCTCCGAAGTAGCGCAGGGCTCGCTCGCGGGGAATCACGTGGTCGAGCACGAAGTGCGCGACCTCATGTGCCACGGTGAAGCGCTGTTCATCCTCCGAGTCACCCGTGTCGTGGAAGAGCAGGGCGCTCCCTTTCCAGGCGACCATGCATCCGTAGATTTCCCGGTGGGCGTCGGAGATGGGGTGCGGAACCTTCCGCTTCGATGTCCACGCCGCCACGTGCGCTGTCGTGAGCCTGGGGATGGGCACCGTCTCCACGGACAGTTGGTAGGGGGCCTCTACGGCCAGGTCGCGTGGATAGGAGGTGCACTCCTGGAGCCCACTGATGGCCATGGCCTCATCCAGCCAACGACCCATCATGGAGTCTCCTCATCGTCACGAATGCGGTCCCTCGCCGCGATTTGGATGCGACTGGCGCCGGTCACCGCCTCGCCTTCGTTGTCGGAGGTCAGGGCGTCGATGACCTCGACGTGTCGAAGCACTCGGACCAGGACCCGCTCGTTGACCGCGAAGCGCTGAGCGACCGCGATGGTCTGCCTGGCAAAAGAAGCGCCAACGGGACGTCGGCAGAGGGACAGCCAGTGAAGCGCTTCCAGCGAGCAACCCAGTTCGTTCGCGAGGTCCGTGGTGGTGATGCCTTCAATCGCGCGGTAACGCTCGAACGCATGGCCAAGCATCCAGGCTTTCTCTGTGCTCCGCCTGGCCGCAGTCTCAAGCCAATCAGGATTCGTCACCGAAAACCTCCCTTCCAAAGCGCACCAGCCACTTCATGATGCGGTCACGGTTGCGCTTCACTTCGCGCTGGATGTCGACTGCGGGGAGCGCCCCCAGGCCGAGGACCTCGGCGAACCGCTGGGTCGACCGTTCTCCCTGGAGCATGAGTCCGAGGAACGCGCGGTCCACCTGGGACAGGTCGGATTGTTCGATGCGTTCCACGACGCGCTTCACCTCCGCGGATTGCTCCAAACAGTCATTCGGAGACCTCCCCAGAAGTTCGAAAAGGAGGCCGAATTTTTCTTCGCGCGCCTGGCGCCTCGTCGCCGAGCGCTGCCAGTCAGTGACGGTGTTCTTCGCGGATTGCGCCAGGTAGGAGAACAGGCGACCTCGCTGCGGATCAAAGCGCTCGGGGGCCTCGAGGTAGTCGAGCAACACGTCGATGGCGGCGTCCCGGGCCATTTCGTGGGTGCAGCCTCGGGCGTACTTCACGGCCGCGATGATGGGGTCGACGAAGACCGCAAACGCGTCCACGTTCGCCACCGACTCTCGCTGGAGGATGCGCGCATGCAATGCGACGTCCTCGTCTCGTGTTGGAATTCCCATCCTGACTCCTCATCGGAAGTTTCCGTGGACGCGCTCAATACGTGCGCGCATGTGATCCTTCGGAGCCGCACTGGTGAGTTCGACGGAAACATGCATCTGCGCCACCCAAATGGTTCCTGGCAGGCGCGCCGCGTGTCTGTACCTCCCGGGTGGTATGTGCATGGACGGTAATGCAGACAGTGGAGTCAATGCACCTGGGCTCCATTCGTTGGCGTGGACGAGTCAGGTTTGCCAACGGCGCAGGTCGTCGCGGACTCGGCGTCTGCGAAGACACCCTGCTTCAGTGTCTGATGTTGTGATGCACTGCGTGGTCCCCTGCCATGCCAGCCGGAGAGGCGCGGGGGCTTCGCGAGACACGGACTGTTCAGGAGTTCTGGCGCGCGTTGCCCATACCACCCAGGTGGTAAAGACAGACCCATCCCTCAACTGCACACTTCGGGGCGGATGCTGGCGTTGTCCGATGCAACCCAGGGCGGCTCGGGGGGACGTTCCGGGAGCGCGGCCGACGCGGGGAGCGCCGTCAGGCGCGGCAGCGCGTTCCTTCGGGAGACGGGGCAGGGGGCTGCCCGGTTCCGGACGCGGGTGCTGCCGGGGCGAGGTGCTGGAGCCGGGCGGCCTGGAACAGGAGGCCGCCCGGCGTTCGGCGTGAGGTGGAGGTGCGATCCATCCCCACCTTGGTGACGCGGGTCAGCAGCCCAGGTTGCCGCCAGGGCTCACGCCGAGCATGTTGGTGAAGTGCTGATAGTTGTTGATGCGGCTCTGCACCTGGCCCGGGTTGCCACCATTGCACTCCAGCGAGCCATTGATGGTGCGGATGGTCTCACCGAAGCCATAGCCGTCGACCATGGCGCGGTGCGCGGACATGGTTCCGGCGCCGGCCTGCGTGGTCCAGAACCAGAACGCGGAGCGCCACGCGGCGTTGGCGTCCTGGGCCAGCAGGTCCGGGTTGGTGTGAAGCGGCAGCCCCAGCGCGGCGCCGGCGGCGCAGTAGTTGCCATTCCAGGACAACTGGATGGGCCCACGTCCGTAGTACTTCTTGCCCGCGACGCAGTAGCAGCCCGGTGGACCCCATGAGCCGCAGTAGTCACCGCGATTGATTTCCTCCACGTACACGTAGTTGCCCGTCTCATGGGCCGTGTTGGCGAAGAAGGCCGCCACCTCGCGCTTGCGCGTCTCCAGTGAGCCCGTGTTGGCGAAGGCCGGGAAGGTGTTCGCGGCGGCGATGAGGCTGCTGTACGTGTAGAAGGGGTTCCGGTTCGGGAACATGGCGTTGAACGTGGACTCGCTCAGGATGGCGGCCAGCCCCGTGCCGGGGTTGCCACCGCCCCCGTCGATGCGGTCAAGCGTCCAGCGCTGATTCGTGCGCTGCTCGTAGGGGTACTGCACCAGCTCCGTGCCGTTGGCCGTGTTGCCCCAGTACACGTCAATGGCCATGTCCGTGTGACGCGCGCGGATGCTGAACTCGCTGCCCACTTCCTTCACGAAGCGGAACTGCTGGTTCGCTCCGCCCCCGTAACTCCATTGGTGGACCAGCGCGTTCGGCGCGGTGCTCACCTCCTTGATGTCGAGCGCCTTGTTGCTGTTCACGTTGATGATGCTGAAGTAGCCCCCGGACGTGGGCGTGACGCGGAAGCGCTGCGCATTCGTGCCGTTGCAATCCCATTGCTGCACCTTGGCGCCGTCCGCCGTGCTCGACGAGGCGACGTCGATGCACTTGTTCGTCATCACCGAGCGGATGACGTAGGTGCCTTCGGTGATGGTGTCGACAATGGCGGCGCCTTCCACCTGGCCCACCGGTTCGAGGGCGGCGGGCATTGGCTCGGCGTCGCCACAGCCTCCCAGGGCGCTCAGGCCCCCACAGATTCCCAGCAGGGCTAGACTGCGTGACACGAACTTGCCGGACATGCTTGTGCTCCTTGCGGTCGAGGGTTTCTCGGGCGCGCCGCGCCTGGGGCGGGCGGAGGCCTTGGCTCCGGGGGCCGGAGCCGCAAGGACTGTACGGCAGTCAGTAAAACAGGAATAACCTGACGGCACTGCCAGGTGCGAAGCGTTGACCAGCGGACGCGCCGCGGCGGCTCAGGCTTGCTGTTGCGCCGCGGGGATACCCTGGGGCAGCAGCGCGTCTGGGAGCTCGTCTTCCACGCCGCGCACGCGTGGGGAGGACGCGGTCAGCACGACGCAGCCCGCCAGCAGGAGGCCCAGGACGACGTAGAGCAGGGCGATGCCTCGACCCGGGCCGGTGCCCAGCACCTGGCCGAAGGTGTTGGCCAGGGCGCCGTCCGGCGCCATCCAGGGGTCGAAGACCTTGTCCGTCAACGGGCCCGCGAGCAGTGCGGCGATGGGCGGGGCGACCAGCGCGAGCATCCGGCGCGTGGCGAACACCCGTCCCTGGATGGCGGGAGGCACCTTGCTCTGCCAGATGGCCTGCGAGCAGCCCATGGCCACCGGCGCGGTGAACATGAACACGAAGGCGGCGCAGGCGACGACGAACACGCTGGCGGGGAGCGCCGCGGCCAGCAAGGCCACGCCCGCGACGAGCTCCGCGCCCAGCACGCCCCGGATGCGCCGCTTCGGGCCGCCCCAGACGCCCATGGTGATTCCACCCGCCACCATGCCGACGCCGGAGCAGGACACCACCAGGCCCAGCGTCGTCGGGTCCGTGAAGCTCAACACCAGCGGGGTGATGAGCACCGTCACCAGCACGGTGATCAGGTTGACGGCGGAGCTGAAGCCCAGCAGTCCGAGCAGGCCGGTGCGCTCGCGGATGAAGCGCCAGCCCAGCGCGATGTCCGTCCACAGCGACTTCCTGGCCTCGGTCCGCGCGGCGTCTGGTTCGGGCTGGGGGATGCGCACGCTCAGCAGCGTGGCCACGGCGAAGAGGAAGGTCGCCATGTCGATGAGCAGCACGCCTTGCAAGCCGATGCGCACCACCAGCACGCCCGCCAGCGCGGGTCCCAGGAGCTGGCCCGCGCTCATGGCCAGTTCCACCATGCCGTTGGCCCGGCCCAGGTTCTGCTTGGAGACCAGCAGGGGCGTGGTCGTGGAGAAGGCCAGGACGCGGAAGGTGCTGAAGGCGGCGCTCATCGCCAGGGGGGGATAGAAGTGCCAGTTTTGAAGGGGCCACAGCCCGGCGCGGTCCGCCGCGACAAGGCACCACATCAACCCGATGGCTGTCATCGCGCCCAGGTCCGCCAGCAGCATCACCCGCTGACGGTTGCTGCGGTCCACCATGGAGCCCGCGACGGGCGCGAGCAGCACCATCGGGAGGAACCCGAAGAACGACGCCAGCGAGTACTCCGTGACGGAGTCGCTGTTTTGGTAGACGTAGACACCCACCGAGAACTGGGTGAGGCCCGTCCCCAGCGATGAGATGAGCTGACCCAGCCAGATGAGACTGAAGACCCGGGCAGGGTTCGTGACGACGTTCCTGCTTGAGAATGCCATGCCGTCAGCGGGCCTTCCGCGGGCGTGCGCCGCTCGGTGTCAGATGCATGGCTAGAGTCTTCGTGAGCAAGGCCAGGACGTCTACCTGGATACCACGTTCTTTTTATCAGGAACCGCTATCGCTGTAATAATCGTTCTTATCGTTTATATGGACAAGCAGGCAATGTCGGTGGCACAAGCTGCGCTGTATCAAGGGGGCGGGCTCAAGCGAGGTCCGAGCGTGCTTCCTCTTCCGGGTGAAGCGGCATGTTGGCTCGGGGGGCCTTGGCCGGAAGATGTTTGCCGGGGGGTTCTCCGTGCTCAGCCGGATGTCGTGGCCGCGTGTCAACCCGGGCCGTGTCCAGCGCAGGAGAAGACATGACCGAGCACATCGAGCCGCGAGCTCACCGTTTCCCCACCCTGGTGGACGTGTTGTGTCAACGCGCCGAGTCCCAAGGCGACGCGCTGTTGTATCGCTTCCTGGAGACGGGAGACGTGGACGGCCCGGTGGAGGAGTGGACCTACCGGCGGCTGGATTCACGGGCGCGGTCGCTGGGGGCTCGGCTGCGTGCCCTGGGGGCGCAGGGGGAGCGGGCGCTGCTGCTCTACCCGCCCGGCCTGGAGTTCGTCGCGGGCTTCATGGGCTGTCTGTATGGCGGTGTCATCGCCGTGCCGTGTTACCCGCCGGACCCCACGCGGTTGGATCGCACGCTGCCGCGCCTTCGCGCCATCGCCCGGGACTGTGGCGCGCGCTACGTGCTGACGACGAGCACCATCCAGGAGATGGCGGAGTTCCTCACGCCGCAGGCTCCCGAGCTGGCTGAATTGCAGTGGATTGCCAGTGACGCGGTGCCGGAAGCCGAGGCCGCGGACTGGAAGCGCCCGGACCTGACGTCCGAGTCGCTGGCCTTCCTGCAATACACGTCGGGTTCCACGGGCAACCCGAAGGGCGTCAAGGTCAGCCACGCCAACATCCTCCACAACGAGTCGTTGATTACGCGTGACTTCGGGTTGCAGGCGGAGCGCTCGGTGGGCGTGGGCTGGCTGCCCATGTTCCATGACATGGGGCTCATCGGAAAGGTGTTGCAGCCGCTCTACCTGGGCTTCCCGTGCGTGCTGATGTCGCCCATCGCGTTCCTTCAGCGGCCCTTGCGCTGGCTGGAGGCCGTCTCTCATTTCAAGGGGACGTGCAGTGGTGGACCCAACTTCGCGTACGACCTGTGCGCGCGAAAGGCCCGCGCCGAAGACGTGGCCCGTCTGGATTTGAGCCACTGGGACCTGGCCTTCAACGGCGCGGAGCCCGTGCGGCGCGAGACGATGGAACGCTTCGCGGAGACGTTCGCGCCCGCTGGCTTCCGGCGCGAGGCCTTCTATCCCTGCTACGGCCTGGCAGAGGCGACGCTCATCGTCAGCGGCGGCGTGAAGGGAACGCCTTGTGTGCAGGAGCGCTACGACACCGGCTCGCTGGAGCTGGGGCGCGCGAAGCCCGCGTCCGACGCGGCGGAGGGGCCCACGGCGCGTACGCTGGTGTCCTCCGGTCAGGGCGCGCCGGACCAGCGGCTGCTCATCGTGGACCCGGAGACGCGGATTCCTCGGGCCTCGAACGAGGTGGGTGAGGTCTGGGTCGCTGGCCCCAGCGTGGCGGGTGGGTATTGGGATCGTCCGGAGGAGACGGCGCATGCCTTCGGTGCGCGGCTCGCCAACGGAGAGGGGCCCTTCCTCCGCACCGGTGACCTGGCCTTCCTGTCGCCGGAGGGCGAGCTCTTCATCACCGGCCGTCTCAAGGATCTGCTCATCGTCCGGGGCCGGAACCTGTATCCGCAGGACCTGGAGATGACCGCGGAGCGCGCGCACCGCGCGGTGCGTCCCGGCTGCAGCGCCGCCTTCTCCGTGGATGTGGAGGGGGAGGAGCGGCTGGTGGTGGTCTCCGAGGTCGACGTGCGCGAAGGCTTCGACGGCGCGGCGGTGGTGGGCGCGCTGCGCCGCGCGCTCGCCGATGAGCACCAGGTGCATGCGCACACGGTGGTGCTGCTCCAGGCTCGGAGCATTCCGAAGACGTCGAGCGGGAAGATTCAGCGCCGCGCCTGTCGTGATGGCTTCCTGGCGGGCTCGCTGGAGGTGGTGGAGGTGTCGGGCGAGGAGGCCGCTCCGGTGCCGGAGGCCGTGCCTTCCACGCCGTCCGCGCCCCTGCGCGAGCGCCTGGCCCTGGCGTCCGAGGAGGCCCGTCCGGCGCTGCTGGTGGACTTCCTCCGCCTGGAGGCCGCGCGGGTACTGCGCACGGCGCCCGCGTCCCTGGCGCCGGAGACGTCGCTGGCCAGCCTGGGGCTCGATTCGCTGATGGCGCTGGAGCTGCACGGCCGGCTGGAAGAGGAACTCGGTGTGTCGCTGCCCGTGGCCTTCCTCTGGCAGCACCCGACGCTGGGAGCCGCCGCCGCGCATCTGGTGGACGCGTGGAAGGGCTCCGCCGCGCCCGCCGCGCCGCCGCTGAAGGCCGGTGCGCTGGATGGCGAGCTGCCGCTGTCTCCCGGTCAGCAGCGCCTGTGGTTCCTGGACCGGCTGGTGCCGGAGAGCGCGCTGTACAACGTCCACTTCCAGCTCCGGCTCTCCGGGGCGCTGGACGTGCCCGCGCTGGAGCGTGCGCTGCAAGGGCTCCTGTCGCGTCACGTGGTGCTGCGCGCGGCCTTCCCCGAAGTGGAGGGCCAGCCGCGCCAGCTCCTGCCGCCCCTGCGTCCGCTGGATGTGGCCCGCGAGGACCTGCGGGCGCTGTCGCCCGCCGAGCGTGACGCGCGGCTGAATCAGTTGGCCCGGGCCCGGGGCGAGGCCCCCTTCAATCTGTCAGAGGGCCTGCTGGTGCGCGCGGCGCTGGTGGCGCTGGAGGACCAGGAGCACGTGCTTCTGATGACCCAGCACCACATCGTCACCGATGGCTGGTCCATTGGCGTCCTGGCCCGGGAGCTGGCCGCGCTGTACCGCGCGGAGGTGGCTGGCGCCGCCGCGTCGCTGGGCGCGCCCGCCTTGCAGTACGTGGACTACGCGCGTTGGCAGCGCGGGCTGGGCGGCGCGCTGGACGGGCAGCGTGCCTACTGGGCGCGGAAGCTGGAGAACCTGCCGCGCTTGGAGTTGCCCACGGACTTCCCGCGTCCCCGGGAGCCGGGCTTCCGCGGCGCGCTCCACCGTTTCGCGCTGCCGGCCGAGCTGGTGGATTCGCTCAAGGCGGTGGGCCGGAGCGAGGGCTGCACCTTCTTCGTCACGCTGGCGGCGGCCTGGGCGGCGCTGCTGCACCGCTATAGCGGTCAGGACGACTTCGGCCTGGGCACCATCTTCGCGCAGCGGGACCGGGCCGAGCTGCGTGACGTGGTGGGGTTCTTCGCCAGCACGCTGGTGCTCCGCGCGGACGTGTCGGGCGCGCCCCGTTTCCGGGAGCTGCTGGGCCGCATGCGCCACACGTTCCACGAGGCCCTGGCGCACGCGGACCTGCCCTTCGAGGAAGTGGTGGGCGCGTCGCGCGCGGTCCGTGGCGGCGACAACCCGCTGTTCCAGGCGAACCTGGTGTTGGAGAGCCTGCCACCGGTGGACATGGACGTGCCGGGCATGCAGTGGCGCCCGGTGCTGCCCGTGCCGGACGGCGCGGTGGAGGGCACGGCGAAGTTCGACCTGCAGCTCGCCGTCGTGGAGACGCCGCGAGGGCTGGAGGGCGCGCTGGAGTACCGCTCGGACCTCTTCTCGGCGGAGACGATGGCGCGGCTCGCGGGACACCTGGAGGCGTTGCTGAGGGGCATCGTCGCTGCTCCGGACGCGCGCGTGGAGGACCTGCCGCTGCTCGACGAGGCGGAGCGCCGTTCACTGCTGGAGCGCTGGAACGACTTCACGGCGCCGCTCTCCCAGGACGCTTCGCACTGCATCCACGCGCAGTTCCGTGAGCAGGCCGCCCGCACGCCCGACGCTGTGGCGGTGGTCGCCGAGGACGGGACGCTCACCTACGCGGCGCTGGCGCGCCGTGCGTCCGCGCTGGCCTTGCACCTGAGAGGCCTGGGCGTGGGCCCCGAGGTGCGCGTGGGCCTGTGCGCCGAGCGCTCGGTGGAGATGGTGGCGGGGATGCTCGGCATCCTCGAGGCGGGCGGCGCCTACGTGCCCCTGGACCCGGACTATCCCCGCGAGCGGCTCACGTACATGCTGGAGGACTCGGGCGCGCGCGTGCTCGTCACGCAGTCCCATCTGGCGGGGACGCTGCCCGTGGCCGGCCTGCACCCCGTGCTGCTGGATACGGCGGAGCCCTACGCCGCGACGCCAGCGTCACCGCTGGCCCTGAGGACCACGCCCGACAACGCGGCGTATGTCATCTACACGTCGGGCTCCACGGGACGGCCCAAGGGCGTGGTGGTGCCGCACGGGGGCGTGGCCAACTTCTTCGCCGCCATGGACGTGCGCGTGGGCCACTCGCCCACGGGCGCCTGGTTGGCCGTCACCAGCATCTCCTTCGACATCTCCGTCCTGGAGTTGCTGTGGACGCTCACCCGCGGCTTCAAGGTGGTGGTGCAAGGGGAGGGGGCCTCACTCAAGGCGCCCGCTCGCGCCGCGGGGGCCCGGAAGCGCCCCATGGACTTCAGCCTGTTCTACTTCGCGGATGACGCGGAGGTGTCGCGCGGGGAGAGCAGCTACCGGCTGTTGCTGGAGGGCGCGAAGTTCGCGGACACCCACGGCTTCGCGGCGGTGTGGACGCCGGAGCGCCACTTCCACGCCTTCGGCGGCCTGTACCCCAATCCCTCCGTGGTGGGCGCGGCTGTCGCCACGGTGACGAAGCGCGTGGCCATCCGCGCAGGCAGCGTGGTGTTGCCACTCCACCATCCCGTGCGCGTGGCGGAGGAGTGGTCCCTGGTGGACAACCTGTCCGGCGGGCGCGTGGGCATCTCCGTCGCTTCCGGCTGGCACGCCAATGACTTCGTCTTCGCGCCGGAGAAATACGAGAAGCGCCGCGAGCTGATGATGGAAGGCATCGACACCGTGCGCCGGCTGTGGCGCGGGGAGACGGTGCGCTTCCCGGGCGGCGGCGGCGCGCAGGTGGATGTGAAGCTGCGCCCCCGTCCCGTGCAGGCGGAGCTGCCTGTGTGGCTCACCGCCGCGGGCAACCCGGAGACGTTCATCACCGCGGGCCGGCTGGGGTGCAACATCCTCACGCACCTGCTGGGGCAGACGTGGGAGGACCTGGAGAAGAAGCTGTCCCTCTACCGTCAGGCCTGGCGCGACGCGGGCCACGCGGGCGAGGGCCACGTCACCCTCATGCTGCACACCTTCATCGGCGAGGACATGGCGAAGGTGCGCGAGGTGGTGGAGCAGCCCTTCCGCAACTACCTCAAGAGCTCGGCCGACCTGATGCGGGGCCTGGGGAGCACGCTGGGCATCGACATGGATTCGGCCACGGAGGCGGACCTGGACCGGCTCGCCGGCCATGCCTTCGACCGCTACTTCGAGACGAGCGGCCTGTTCGGCACGCCGCGTTCGGTGCGCGAGCGCGTCGGGCAGCTCCAGGCCCTGGGCGTGGACGAGGTGGGCTGCCTCATCGACTTCGGCATTCCCGCCGACACGGTGCTGGCCAGCCTGCCGCTGCTGGACGAGGTGCGGCAGCGCTGCGTGCGGGACAGCCGCCGCGCGGGCACGGCGAAGACGATTCCCGAGCAGCTCCGCGAGCACGGAGTGACGCACCTGCAGTGCACGCCGTCCCTGGCGCGCGCGCTGCTGTCCGAGCCAGAGTCCGTCGAGGCGCTGGGCGGCCTGCAACGGCTGATGGTGGGCGGCGAGGCCCTTCCGGGCGCGTTGGCCGCGTCCCTGCGCAAGGCGCTGCCGGAATCCGCCGAGCTGCTCAACATGTACGGCCCCACGGAGACGACCATCTGGTCCTCCACGGCGCGCGTGGCCCCGGAGGAGACGGCGGCCGTCGTCTCCATCGGCACGCCGCTGCTGCGCACGTGCTTGTACGTCCTCGACGCACGGCTGCAGCCGGCGCCGGTGGGCGTGGCGGGTGAGCTGTACATCGGCGGCGCGGGCGTGGTGCGTGGCTACCTGGGCCGGCCCGAGCTGACGGCGGAGCGCTTCATTCCGGATGCCTGGGCCCGTGAGCCCGGGGCCCGGCTGTACCGCACGGGGGACCGCGCGCGGTGGCGTCCCGACGGCACCATGGAGTTCCTCGGCCGCGTGGACCATCAGCTCAAGGTGCGTGGCTTCCGCATCGAGGCAGGGGAAATCGAGGCGGCGCTCACCGCCCAGCCCTCGGTGCGCGAGGCGGTGGTGGTGGCGCGCGAGGATGTGCCCGGCGACGTGCGGCTCGTGGCCTACGTGGTGCCCGCGCAGGGCGCCACCGTGGAGGTGTCCGCGCTGCGCGACGCCCTGGCTCAGCGGTTGCCGGAGCACATGGTTCCGTCGCTCGTCATGGAGCTGCCGGCGCTCCCGCTGACGCCCAATGGCAAGGTGGACCGCAAGGCCCTGCCCGCGCCGAACGTGGTGCGCTCCGCGAAAGCGGCCTTCGTGGCGCCGCAGGGGCAGCTGGAGGAGCAGATTGCCCAGGTGTGGCGCAGCGTCCTCCGTGTGGAGGAGGTGGGCGTGCACGACAACTTCTTCGACCTGGGCGGCCACTCGCTCCTGATGGTGCAGGTGCACACCCAGCTCAAGTCGGTGCTGGGACAGGACCTGCCCCTGCTGAAGCTGCTGGAGCACCCCACCATCAGCACCCTGGCGCGGTTCGCGCGGCAGGGGCCCGCGGCGGCGCAGTCCCAGGTGGAAGCCGCGCAGGACCGGGCCAAGCGACAGCTGGAGAGCCTCAAGCGTCAGCGTCAGCGCGCCAGGAAGTAGCGCCGCGGGGCGCGCGCGGGCTACGCGCGCGTTTCCTCCAGCGCCTGCCGGATGGCGCGCGCTACCGGCGAGGCGTCGTCCTCCGGGCCCTGCACCGCGAAGGGCGCGCGGGACAGGAGCGGCGGCTGGGCCATGAAGCGCGGCCGGGTTCCCTGGTGCGGCTGGGCGGCATGGACCAGGAAGGGGTGGCACAGGTACACGGTGCCGGCCTCTCCCGTGGCGAGCGCGAGCGGCCGGTGGGCCGACACGTCCAACTTCCCGGCCAGCTCCATGAACGTCAACCCCGCGTCTCCCGCAGGGGCCAACACGCGGGCGACGTCCCGGTGGGAGCCCACGCGGATGCGGGTGGGGGCGTCGTCCTCGCCCACGTCGGAGCAGAGGAAGAGCATCAGCAGGGCGCGGCCTTTCGACGCCACATTCACCCGCCAGGAGAAAAATGAACTCGGGTCGTCACCTGGGAAGCTGGCATCGACATGCCAGCCGTCGTCTCCAGGTGCGTCCGGGCTGGGAAAGCGCACGGGGAAGGTGCCCAGGCTGCCGCGAGGGAGCCAGCGTCCGGGGCCCACCAACTGGTCGAACGCGCCTCGCAGCCGGGGCGTGTTCGCCGCCAGCCGGAAGGGCTCCTGCGCATAGTCCCCGAGCCGGATGACTGGCTGCTTCCAGGTGGCCGGATTGTCCGGGGCACAGCCCGTGTCGCGCCAGAGCAGCTCGCGGCACGCGTCCGCCAGCTCGCGGGGAAACGCCTGGTCCAGCCGGACGAATCCACGCTCGATGAACTGCTCCACATCGCTTGGGGAAAGTTCCATTCGGTTTGCCTCCTCGTGGTCCGGGGCCCGTCGCCCGCAGCGCGGCACTGTATTGATTTATCATAAGAATTCATACGCCCGATGATTGCTTCGCGGCGCGGAGCTCGGGCTGCCCGTCAGGTGGAGCCGGCTGGCGTGTGCAGGACACATCCAGGCCATTGCGTTTGCTGGTGGAATCCCGTGGGCATCGGCCCTGGGGGACGCTGTGCGACTGATAGGCTTTATGTATATGGGTTCTGCGATTTCCCCGAAATGGAGGCGGCGCGCGCTCTGAGGGGCGGGTGTGTCACGTCTGGGGGAGTGTTTTGTTCGCAATTAGTTCTACTGGGGTCACCCATGTGTTTGCTTCGGGGTTTGTTGATTCTCAAGTCAGGCATGCTTCATTCGAAGTCTTGGTGAACGAGAGACATGGGTTGCTCCGTTTGGAGTGTCCGGTTCTCGTGAAAGTGCACGAAATGGCTTCGTGCTGACGGGCTTGCGCCGTCGTTATGGATTTGGCATTGATCCGTTCTTCCTTTTATCGGGTCTTTCGAGGGGGGAGGCGGACTGCGTCCGTCGTCATCTCGTTTGCTGCGTAAAAGCCCGGCTTTCGAGCGTGCCAGTTAGAGGTCCGAGTGTCGCCACAAAATGGGTTGTCGAAGGCGGGTTTGGCCGAAGTGCGGGCTCGTTTGACCGCGGTCCTTGCTCAGCGATTGGGAATCGAGGCTCACACGCTGGATGTCCGAGAGCGCTTCAGCCTGTATGGGCTTGATTCGCTGAAGGCCACCGGCTTCATCGCGGAGGTGGGGGCGATGCTGGGGCGTTCATTGTCGCCCACGCTTGCCTGGGAATATCCCACGTTGGATGGGTTGGCCCGCTACCTCGCGGGTGAGCAGGATGGCGCGTCGTCGCATTCCCTGGCACGTATCGCCCGGGCCCATGAGCCCATTGCCATTATTGGATTGGCCTGTCGTTATCCCCAGGCGGCGAATCCAGAGGCCTTCTGGCGCCTGCTCGTGGGCGGGACGGATGCCATTACGGAAGTGCCGCCGGACCGGTGGGATGTCAACCGCCTTTATGATCGAGACCCCGCGGCGCCCGGCAAGGTGATTTCCCGTTGGGGCGGCTATCTGGACCGCGTGGATGGCTTTGACCCGCTCTTCTTCGGCATCTCACCGAAGGAGGCGCTCCACATGGACCCCCAGCAGCGGCTCATGCTGGAGCTGAGCTGGGAGGCGCTGGAGGACGCGGGCATCGCCGCGGACCGGCTGCAGGGCTCACCCACGGCGGTCTGCTTCGGCGCCGCGTGGATGGACTACGAGATGACGCTGCAGCGCTTCGGCATGAAGCGCATCTCCTCGTACACGTCCACGGGCTACCACCACAGCGTCCTGGCCAACCGGGTCTCCTACGTCCTGGGGCTGCGGGGGCCGAGCTTCTCCATCGACTCGGCCTGCTCGTCCTCGCTCACGGCGGTGCACCTGGCCTGTGAGAGCCTGCGCAGGGGCGAGTCGACGCTGGCCCTGGTGGGTGGTGTGAATCTCACCATCGCCCCCGAGAGCACGGTGTCCCTGTCCAAGCTGGGGGCCCTCTCTCCAGACGGGCGCTGCTACACGTTCGATGCCCGCGCCAACGGCTTCGTGCGCGGCGAGGGCGCGGGGGTGGCGGTGCTCAAGCCGCTCTCCCTGGCGCTCGCGGACGGCGACGCCATCTACTGCGTCATCCGCGGCAGTGCCATCAACAACAATGGTGGCAGCAACGGCCTCACCGCGCCCAACCCGAAGGCGCAGGCGGAGGTCATCCGCCAGGCCTGCGCCAACGCGGCTGTCGAGCCAGCGGAGGTGCAGTATGTCGAGGCGCATGGCACGGGCACGCAGCTGGGAGACCCGCTGGAGGCACAGGCCCTGGGCGAGGTGCTCGGCGCGGGGCGGCCCGGGGGCAAGCCCCTGCTCATCGGCTCCTGCAAGACGAACATCGGGCACCTGGAGGCCGCGGCGGGCATCACCGGGCTCATCAAGACCGCGCTGTGCATCAAGCACCGCGCGCTTCCGGCCAGCCTCCACTACGAGAAGCCCAATCCGCTCATTCCCTTCGAGGCGCTGGGCCTGGCGGTCCACCACACCCTGGGGGATTGGCCGGAGCCCGACCGGAAGCTCATCGCGGGCGTCAGTTCCTTCGGCTTCGGGGGCGCGAACTGCCACGTCGTGATGGAAGAGGCCAGTCTCCCCGAGGCACGGCTCCTCCACCTGGCGGGTGAGACGACGGAGGCGCTGCGGGGCGCCGCGCAGGGGCTGCTCGACCGCGTGACGGCCCGGGAGCACCTGCCACTGGCCGAGCTGCTCCGCGCGGCCGAAGCGGACGCGGGCACGCAGGCGCACCGCCTGACGGTGACGGTCCGGACCCGGAAGGACCTTCGTGCGGGCCTGGAGAGCTTCCTGGCGGGCGTGCCGCGCCCGGGCGTGTCCGTGGGGACGGTGGCGGAGGACGCGGTCCGTAAGCCGGTATTCGTCTATTCGGGACACGGCTGCCAGTGGCCCCGCATGGGCCTGCCGTTGCTGGACACCGAGCCCGTGTTCCGGGCGACGCTGCTGCGCTGCGATGCGCTCATCCGGGAGTACGAAGGTTGGTCGCTGCTGGAAGTGCTGGCCGCTGACGACGCGGCGGCGCGGCTGAGCCGGCTCGACATCGGGCTTCCCGCGATTGTGTCGGTGGAGATGGCCCTGACGGACCTCTGGCGCTCGTGGGGCATCGAGCCCGGCGCCGTGGTGGGGCACAGCATCGGCGAGGTGTCGGCGGCGTATGCGGCGGGAGTCCTGGACATCGAGGACACCATCCGCGTCGTCTGCGCCGAGAGCCGGCTGATGCACACGCAGGCGGGCAAGGGCAGCCTGGCGGTCGTGGGCGTCCCGTGGGCGGAGGCTGCCGAACTGCTCGTGGGCTACGAGGGGCGGTTGTTCCGCGCCATCGACTCGGGGGCGGGCTCGACGGTGTTGTCGGGGGATGTGGACGCACTGGCCGAGGTGCTCGCGTCGCTGCAACAGCGCGGAGTCTTCTGCCGGCAGGTGGACATCGACGTTCCGGTGCACAGCCCCCGCATGGACGTGCTGGCGGACGCGTTGACCGAGGAGCTTCGGGACATCCGGCCCCGTCCGGCGCGTGTTCCCTTGATCTCGTCCATCACCGGCGCGGAGATCGACGGCGCGAGCGCGGACGCCTCCCACTGGGTGCGGAACATCGCGTGGCCCACGCTCTTCACCGGCGCGCTCTCCCACACCATCCAGGAGGGCTACGACACGTTCCTGGAAGTCAGTCCGCATGCGATTCTGCGGCACCCCATCGACGCGACGCTGAAGCACCTGGGGCGGCAGGGCCGCGTGGTGCCCTCCCTGCGGCGGCAGGAGGATGAGCGCGCCACGCTGTTCGATTCGTTGGGCGTGCTCTACGCGGCGGGACAGCCGGTCCGGTGGGATGCACTCGCCGCGCGTGGGGTGGACCACGACGGGGAGTCGGTGCACCTGCTGCCCCTGTCGGCGCGGAGCCCGGAGGCGCTCAAGGCGCTGGCCGCGGACTGGCGCGACTTCCTGGCTGGGGAGCCGGGCGCGCCGCTCGATGACGTCACCTACACCGCGAGCGTGCGTCGCGGCCACCTGTCCCACCGCTTGTCGGTGGTGGGTGGCTCGCGACGGGAGTTGGCGGAGGCGCTGGACGCCGTCACACGGGGGGAGCTCCCGCCGGGTGTGAGCGAGGGACGGGTGAGTCCCGAGGGACGGGCCAAGGTGGCCTTCGTCTTCCCGGGACAGGGCTCCCAGTGGTTGGGCATGGGGCGTCAGCTCCTGCGTGAGGAGCCGGTGTTCCGGTCCGCCATCGAGGCGTGCGAGCAGGCCATGCGGCCGCACGTGGACTGGTCGCTCACGGCGGAGCTGCTGGCGGACGAGCAGCATTCGCGCCTGCAGGACATCGACGTGGTGCAGCCGGTGCTTTTCGCCATGCAGGTGGCGTTGGCGGCCCTGTGGCGCTCGTGGGGCATCGCGCCGGACGCGGTGGTGGGGCACAGCATGGGCGAGGTGGCCGCGGCGCACGTTGCGGGCACGCTCTCCCTGGAGGACGCGGCGCGCATCATCTGCCTGCGCAGCCAGCTCCTGCGCCGCAAGAGCGGGCAGGGGGCCATGGCAGTGGTGGAGCTGGGGCTGGCGCAGGCCCGCGAGGCGCTGGCCGGCTACGAGACGCGGCTCTCCGTCGCGGTCAGCAACAGCGCGCGCTCCACGGTGCTCTCGGGTGACACCGACGCATTGGAGTCGCTGCTGCCGAAGCTCGAAAGCCAGGGTGTCTTCTGCCGCCGGGTGAAGGTCAACGTCGCCTCTCACAGTCCGCAGATGGACTCGCTGAAGGACGACCTCCTTCGGGTGCTCGACGGTGTCGCGCCCCAGGGGGCGCCCGTGCCCATCTACTCCACGGTGACGGGCCAGACGAGCGACGGCGCGGACTTCCACCCAGCCTACTGGGTCCGCAACCTGCGCGAGCCGGTGCTGTTCCACGGTGCTGTCGAGCAACTCCTGGCGGATGGCTTCACGGTGCTGGTCGAGGTGAGCCCACATCCGGTGTTGCTCGCGCCCATCGAGGAGACGCTGCGCGAGTCGAAACAAGGCGCCATCGCGCTCGCGTCCGCGCGGCGACAGATGCCCGAGCGCCGCTGCCTGCTGGAGTCCCTGGCGGCGCTGTACGCCTGGGGTTGCGCGGTGGACTGGAAGGCGCTGCACCCAGTGAAGGGCTGTGTCGTCGCGCTCCCACGGTACCCGTGGCAGCGGGAGCGCTTCTGGCTCCCGGACGAGGCGGAGGTGGATGCGCAGCCGGAGGGCGTGGCCCTCGCGGACCGGAAGGGACATCCCCTCATCGGTGGTTCGCTCTCCTCGTCCGTCCAGCCCGGGACTCACTTCTGGGAGCGGACCGTGAGCACGGCGGCGTTCCCGTATCTGGCCGACCACTGCGTGTGGGGGGACGTGGTCTTCCCGGGCGCCGGTTACGTGGAGATGGCGCTGAGCGCCGGCGCGGAGGTGCTGGGCGAGACGGGGCTCATGCTGGAGGACGTCTCCTTCAGTGAGATGCTCGCGCTGGAGCCGGGCCAGTCGAGGCGCGTGCAGGTGGTGCTGACCGAGGAGGAGCCGGGCCGCGCCACCTTCCAGATTGCCAGCCGCGCGGAGGGCGAGACATCCTGGCGCAAGCACGCGTCGGGGACGGTGCGGCGGGAGGCGCGTGCGGGCGCGTCTGTTGAATCTCCCGAGGCGCTCCGGGCGCGCGTCACGGTGGCGGTCTCCGCTGAAGCGCACTACCAACGCCGGCAGGCGCAAGGCCTCATGTACGGCCCGACGTTCCAGGGGCTGCGGGGCATCTGGCGCAGTGAGCAGGAGGCACTGGGACGCCTGGAGGTCTCCGACACGGTGGCCTTGGAGGCGGGTGCGTACCGGCTCCACCCCGCGCTGCTGGATGCGGGACTGCAGGTGGCGGTGGAGCTTCTTGCCCCGCTGACCGCGACGTCCGCTCCGGCGACGCATGTGCCGGTGGGAATCGGGCGGATTCGCTTCTTCCAGCGTCCCGGGCGCGCGGCCTGGGCGCGAGTGAAGGTCCGTGAGGAAGGGGCCGGGAGCGAGCGCGAGCGCACCTTCGACTTCTGGTTGCTGGATGAGCAGGGGCAGGTGCTGCTGGAGCTCGAAGCGCTGCGCCTGTACCGCCTGGATGCGGGCGCCTCCGCCCGCAAGGAGCTGGGCGCGTGGCTCTATCAGGTGGACTGGGAGGAGCGGCCGCTGCCGGCGGAGCTGGCGTGGCCCGAGCACACGCCGGGAAGCTGGCTGATTCTCCAGGACGGCGGCGGGGTGGGGCAGCGGCTGTCCGCGCAGCTCCTCACGCGAGGCGAGACGTGCGTGCTCGTCGCGCCCGGTGAGGCGTACCGGCTGACCGGGCCGCGGAGTGCCGAGGTGGACCCCCGGAATCCGGAGCACTGGCGCCGGTTGCTCACGGACCTGCTGGGCGCGGGCGTTCCGCCTTGCCGCGGCGTGGTGCACCTGTGGAGCCTGGACCTGGCCTCGACGGAGGCGCTGACGCTACAGGCGCTGGAGGACTCGCGGCGGCTGGGGACCACCAGCGTGCTGCACCTGGTGCAGGCGCTTTCGGGGGCGGGCTGGCGGGATTCGCCCCGGCTCTGGCTGGCCACGCGTGGGGCACGTTCCGCGGGCAAGGCGGCAGAACGTGTCGCGGTGGCGCAGGCTCCCCTCCTGGGGTTGGGGCAGGTGCTGGCGGTGGAGCAACCGGAGCTGCGCTGCACCCGTGTGGACCTGGAAGGCGGCGCGGACGTCGCGGCGGATGCGCTGCTGCGGGAGCTGTCATCGACCGCGTTCGAGGACCAGACCGCGTGGCGGGGTGGTACGCGACGGGTGGCGCGGCTGTCTCGTGCGGCGGATGCGCTGTCTGCCCGTGAACCGGCGACGCTGCTGCGCGAGGATGGCACCTACCTCATCACGGGGGGCCTCGGTGGCCTGGGGCTGGAACTCGCGCGCTGGCTCGTTTCCCAGGGCGCACGTCACCTGCTGCTGATGGGCCGCCGCGCTCCCTCCGCGGAGGCGGAGCAGGCGCTGGCGGCGCTTCGTGAGGCCGGCGCTCGGGTGGAGCCCTTCCAGGGCGACGTCGCGCGGCTGGAGGACGTGGCGGGCGCGTTGGCTCGGGTGGAGGACGCGATGCCTCCGCTGCGTGGCGTGTTCCATGCCGCGGGGCTCCTCGAGGACGGACTGTTGCTCAACCTCACCGAGGCGCGCTTCGCCTCGGTGTCGGCGCCGAAGGTCCTGGGCAGTTGGAACCTGCACGCGCAGACCCGGCACCTGCCGCTGGAGCACTTCGTCCTGTTCTCCAGCGTGGCCGCTTCGCTGGGCACGCCGGGACAGTCGAACTACGCGTCGGCGAATGCCTTCATGGACGCGCTGGCCCAGGCCCGCCGGGCGGAGGGGTTGCCCGCGCTGAGCATCAACTGGGGCACCTGGACGCAGGTGGGCCTCGCGGCGGCGCAGTCCATCCGCGGCGAGCGCCTGGAGGCACGTGGCCTGGGCGGCATGGCGCCGGACAAGGCGCTGGCGGTGCTCGGCATGCTGCTGGGACAGGAGCGGCCGCAGCTCAGCGTCATGGCCTTCGAGCCGCGCCAGTGGCTGGGCTTCTATCTGGCCGCGGCACAGTCGCCGTACTTCACGAAGCTGGCGCAGGAGCCGTCCAGCCGTCCCATTGTGAGCGCGGGCAAGAGCCGGATTCGAGAGCAGCTCGAAGCGGCCCGTCCGTCCGAGCGTCGCGGCCTGCTGGATGCGCACCTGCGCGAGCTGATTGGCGGGGTGCTGCGGATGGCGCCCGCGCGCATCGAGCCACGGACTCCGTTGGTGACCTTCGGGCTCGACTCGCTGATGAGCATGGAGATTCGCAACCGCCTGGAGGCGGCGCTCGGGCTGAAGCTCAGCGCGACGGTGGTGTGGACCTATCCGACGGTGGCCGCGCTGGCGCCGTTCCTGGCGGAGAAGCTGGCGCTTCCGCTGGAGGACTCCCGCCCCGAGCCCGCGCTGGAGGTGGCACCGGCGAAGGCCCCCCAGGCGGATGTGACGGCCAGCGAGATTGACGACCTGTCGGAAGAAGAAGTCGAGCGGCTGTTCGCTCAGAGGATGGCGCAAGGCTCATGACGACGTTCGCGGAGAAGATTGCGCAGTACTCCCCCAAGCGGCTCGCGCTGCTGGCGATGGACCTCAAGTCGCGGCTGGACGCGGTGGAGGGCAGCCGGTCGGAGCCCGTGGCCATCATCGGCATGGGCTGCCGCTTCCCGGGCGGAGGGAACGACCCGGCGTCGTACTGGAACCTCCTGTGCAACGGCGTGGATGCCGTCACCGAGGTGCCAACCTCGCGGTGGACCCGTGAGGACATGGCGCGGATGGACCCCGAGGCCCAGGAGAAGCTGGGCGCGAAGTGGGGCGCCTTCATCAACGCGGTGGACCAGTTCGACGCGGACTTCTTCGGCATCTCTCCGCACGAAGCGCACCGGATGGACCCGCAGCAGCGCATCCTCCTGGAAGTGGCGTGGGAGGCGCTGGAGAACGCGGGCCAGGACATGTCTCGGCTGGCGGGGAGCCGCACGGGCGTGTTCGTGGGCGTGTACAGCGATGACTACGCGCTGTTGCAGGTAGGGAATCCGGCGGCGCGCGACTCCAGCAGCGTGACGGGCGCCATCAACTGCGTGGTGCCGGGGCGGCTGTCGTACCTCCTGGACTTCCAGGGACCCAGCCTGTCCGTGGACACCGCGTGTTCGTCATCCCTGGTGGCGCTGCATCTGGCCGCGCAGAGCCTCCGGCAGCAAGAGTGCACCCTGGCGCTGGCGTGCGGCGTCAACCTCATCCTGTCGCCGCTGTCGTCGAGCCGCGTGTCCCGTGCGCAGGCGCTCGCACCGGATGGACGCTGCAAGACCTTCGATGCCCGCGCCAACGGCTTCGTGCGGGGCGAGGGCTGCGGCGTGGTCGTCCTCAAGCGGCTGTCGGATGCGCTGGCGGCGGGGGACACCGTCCTCGCGCTCATCCGGGGTTCTGCCGTCAACCAGGACGGCAAGTCGGCGGGATTGACGGCGCCCAACGTGCTCGCGCAGAAGGCGCTCATCCGCCAGGCGCTCCAGAGCGCGAACCTGGAGCCGGCCGACATCGACTGCATCGAGGCCCATGGCACCGGGACGTCGCTGGGCGACCCCATCGAGATGGAGGCGCTCCACGAGGTGTACGCGCAGGGGCGCACCGCGGAGCAGTCGCTGGTGGTGGGCGCGGCGAAGACGAACATCGGCCACCTGGAGTCGGCCGCCGGCATCGCTGGCATCATCAAGATGGTCCTGTCGATGCAGCACGGGGCCGTCCCGCCACTCGCGCACTTCCAGCGGCTCAACCCGCGCATCGACTTCGGCGGTGAATCCCTCACGGTCCCCACGAAGCTGCACCCCTGGCCCGCGCGGGAGACGCGCAAGCGCCGGGGGGCGGTCAGCTCGTTTGGCATCAGCGGCACGAATGCCCATGTGATTCTCGAAGAGGCCCCCGTGGCCGCGGCGGCGCCCCCTGCGCCTTCTTGCGGGGCCTACCTGCTGCCGCTGTCCGCGCGCTCACCCTCCGCGCTTCAAGCATTGGCCCGGAAGTACGCGGACGTCCTCACGTCGTCCCCGGAGTTGCCGCTCCGGGATGTCTGCTTCACCGCGGCGCTGCGGCGGACCCATCACGAGTACCGGCTGGCGGTCGCGGGGGACTCGGCGGAGGCGGTGGCGCGGCAGCTTCGGGAGTTTGCCTTGGAGGGGCCTGCTCCGGCGGCGACGGACACGGATACCCGGCGCAAGGCGGTCTTCGTGTTCCCGGGGCAGGGCTCGCAGTGGGCCGGCATGGGGCGGCAGCTCCTGGAACAGGAGCCTGTCTTCCGTGAGGCCGTGGAGCGCATCGATGAGGCCATGCGGCCCCACGTCACGTGGCGTCTGATTGACGTGCTGCGCGCACCCGCAGAGGACTCCCGGCTCCAGGACATCGACGTCGTGCAGCCGGTGTTGTTCGCCATGGCGGTGGCGCTGTCCGCGCTCTGGCGCTCCTGGGGCGTCGAGCCGGACGCGGTGGTGGGGCACAGCATGGGTGAGGTGGCCGCGGCGCACGTCGCGGGCGCGCTCTCCCTGGAGGACGCGGCGCGCATCATCTGCCTGCGCAGCCAGCTCCTGCGGCGCATCAGCGGCCAGGGGGCCATGCTCGCTACGGAGCTGACCCTGGAGGACGCGCGCAAGACGCTGGCGGGCCGCGAGGACCGCGTGGCCATCGCGGTCAGCAACAGTCCGACCTCCACGGTGCTGTCGGGGGACAATGCCGCGCTCGAAGCAATTCGCGCCGAGCTGGAGTCGCGCAACGTCTTCTGCCGCTGGGTGAAGGTCGACGTGGCCTCGCACAGTCCGCAGGTGGACCCGCTGCGGGACGAGCTGCTCTCCGTGCTCTCGGCGGTGCGGCCCGGACGCTCCAGCGTGCCCATTCACTCCACGGTGACCGGCGCCTCCTGTGACGGCTCCGGCTTCGATGCCGCCTACTGGGTCCGCAATCTGCGCGACCCGGTGCTCTTCTCCTCGTCGGTGCTGCAACTCGCCGAGGCTGGGCACTCCGTTTTCCTGGAGATGAGCCCGCACCCGATTCTGCTGCCCGCCGTGGAGCGATGCCTGCAGCACGCGGGCCGCGAGGGCGTGACGCTTCCGTCCCTGCGCCGCGAGGAGGCTGAGCGGACCGTGCTGCTGGAGTCCGTGGGTGCGCTGTACCTCGCGGGACTCCCCGTGCAGTGGAAGCGCTTCTTCCCGGAGGGTGGGGCGCCGCTCCCGCTGCCCACCTATCCCTGGCAGCACAAGCGGTACTGGCTGGACGCGGTGGCCACGCCCGTGGCGGTGATGGTCGAGCCGCGGACGTCCCTCAAGGGCCGGCCGGTGAGCGTGGCTCACGGCGTCGATGGCCAGGTCTTCGAGCTGGAGCTGGGGAGCCACTCGCTGCCGTGGCTTGGTGCGCACCGGTTGGGTGGCGTCGCGGTCGTTCCTGCCTCGGCGTTGGTGGAGCTCGGGCTGAGCGCCGCCGCCGATGCGTTGGGCACTGGGGGACGGGTGCTGTCCGGCGTCGAGTTCGAGCGGGCGCTGGTGCTGCCGGAGACCCAGCGGCGGCTCGTGCAGGTCCACCTCTCTTCCGAGGCAGGAGGCAAGCACGAGTTCCACATCCACAGCCGCGCGGTGGGCGGGACCTCGTCCGAGGCGGGATGGGTGCGCCATTGCCGGGGCCATGTCCAGGTGCTCAGTGCCTCGATGGGCGCGTTGGCGTCCATCGACGCGGTCCGTGCGCGCTGTGTGGAGCATGTCCCGGGCGCGGCGGTCTACGGCGAGCTGGAGCGCTGCAACGTCCAGTACGACGAGCCACTGCGGACACTGGGCGAGGCGTGGCGGCGGCCGGGGGAGGCGTTGGGCCGGGTGGTGCTGGGCGCGGAGCGACTTCAGGAGGCGTCCCAGTATCAGCTTCATCCCGCGTTGCTGGACGCCGCGCTCCAGACGCTCGCGCTCGCGCTGGCGGCCGAACCGGGGCAGGCAGCGCTCTTCATGCCCCTGGGCATCGACTCCTTCGAGTGCGTCCCTGGCAGCGCGGACATCCGGTGGGCTCACGTATCCATTTCGCCAGCGTCTCGTCCTGAGGAGCGGCTGGGCACACTGTCCCTGCTGGACGCGGAGGGTCGCCCGGTCGCGGTGGCGCGCGGTGTCCGGTTGCGGCACGTGGCGGTGGAGCGGCTGCTCGAGGTGTTGGGAGAGGTCCGCGCGCAGGACTGGTTCCACGACGTGTCGTGGGAGCCGCGGCCGGCGGGGACACCCCAGTCGGCTCCCACGGATTGGCTTGTGTTCGCGGACCGGGGTGGTTGGGGCGCGGCATTCGCCGAGGAGCTGCGGCGTCAGGGCACCCCTTTTGTCACGGTGACCACGGGGGACGCCTTCCAGCGCCTGGGTACGCGGAGCTTCGTGGTGGACCCGCAGCGGCCGGAGGACATGGCGCGCTTGCTGCGAGAGCTTCCAGCGCTCGCTGCTGGCCACGAAGGCCGGGCGCTCTTCCTGTGGGGCCTCGACGAAACGTTGGATGGGCAGACGGCAGTGCCCGCGTCCACGGTGGCGGCGCTGCACCTGGTGAAGGCCCTCATGGAGGTGCCAGGGCGTGCGCGGCTCTGGGTGGTGACTCGGGGCGCGCAGGTCACGGGCGTGGGGACCGAACGTGTGTCGCTGGCCCAGTCACCCCTGTGGGGCATGGGCCGGAGCGTCTCGCTGGAACAGCCGGGCGTTTGGGGCGGCCTCATCGACCTGCCGCCGACTCGGTCGCCGGATGAAGTCACCTCGGTGCTGCGGGAAGTCTCCGCGTTCGGAACGGATGGAGAGGACCAGCTCGCCTTCCGAGATGGGCGCTCGCTGGTCCCCCGGCTCACACGGGGAAGGACAGGGACGGCCGAGGAGGCACTGCGCCTGCGCTCTGATGCGACGTACCTCGTCTCGGGCGGCCTGGGCGGGCTGGGGCTGAAGGTGGCGCGGTGGCTGGTGGAGCGGGGCGCGCGGCACCTGGTGCTGCTGGGCCGCAGTGGGGTCTCCGGTGCGGATGATGCGGCGTCGGTGCGGCGCCGAGAGGAACTCGAGTCGCTCCGGGCGCTCGGGGCGACTGTCACGCCCATGGCCGTGGACGTGGCGGACCGCGAGCGGATGGCGGCAATCCTGCGCGACATGGCGGCGACGCTGCCTCCGCTGCGCGGCGTGATTCATGCCGCCGCGCTCATCACGGAGTGCCGGTTGGAGAACCTGGATGTCGCCGCCACGACGGCGATGATGCGTCCGAAGGTGCTCGGGAGCTGGGTGCTGCACGACCTGACGCGCGGCCTCTCGCTCGACTTCTTCGTGATGTTCTCGTCGACGTCCACGCTGTGGGGCGCCTCCGGCCTGGCGCACTACGCGGCGGGCAACCAGTTCCTGGAAGCGCTGGCGCACCACCGCCGGGCCGAAGGGCTGCCCGCGACCGCCATTCACTGGGGGACGTGGGACGAGATTGGCGGAGAGCGCGCTGACAACGCGCGGGGCTACGCACGCTTTGGGCTGAACCCCATGGCCTCGGAGCGCGCGCTCGATGCGATGGGACAGGTGCTGCGGTCGGGCGCGAGCCACAAGACGGTCGCCTCCGTGGACTGGTCCGTGCTCAAGCCCATCTGGGAGGCTCGGCGTCGCCGGCCCTTCCTGATGAACATGGGCGCAGCGTCGCCGGCTACGAACGGTGGTGCCAACTCGCGGGCACGGTTGCTCTCGGAGTTGAAAGCGCTCCCTGCTGAGCGCCGGTTCGACACGCTCGTGCAGCGCATCCAGGGCGAGGTGGGGCGCATTCTCGGCTTCGCTCCCACCGACTTGCCCCCCGTGGACCGCGGCTTCTTCCAGATGGGGATGACGTCCCAGATGTCCGTGGAGCTGCGCAACGTGTTGCAGCGTGGACTCGAGAAGGAGCTGCCCGCGAGCCTCGCGTTCGACCACCCCACCGTCGTGGCGCTGGCGAAGCGTCTGGCGGGGAGCGTCACCGCGGTGGACATCCCGTTGCCCACGGTGGCGGCGGCTCCGGTGCAGAAGTCATCCCCGGTGCCTTCGGACGTCGGCGACCTGTCGGAGCGGCTGGCGCAAGTCTCGGAGCTGTCGGACGACGAAGTCGAGCGGTTGATTGCCCTGAAGCTGAGCTGAATCGGACGACTGCGATGAGCAAGGAATTCTACGAGAAGATTTCGAGCCTCTCTCCGAAGCGGCTCGCGTTGCTGGCGCTCGACCTGCACGCGGAGAGCGAAGCCCTCAAGCGCGCGCGATCGGAGCCCATCGCCATCGTCGGTGCGTCCTGCCGCGTTCCCGGAGGCGTGCGGACACCCGAGGACTTCTGGCGCCTGCTGAGCCAGGGGGTGGACGCCATCACCGAGGTCCCGCGTGAGCGGTGGGACGCGGAGGCGCTCTTCGACCCCGACCCGAGCAAGCGGGGCCGCACCTATGCTCGCTGGGGTGGCTTCATCGACGGCGTGGACCAGTTCGACGCCGCGTTCTTCGGCGTCTCGCCCCGGGAAGCGTCGCGGATGGACCCGCAGCAGCGGATGCTGCTGGAGGTCGCGTGGGAGGCGCTGGAGCGCGCGGGCCAGCCGCCGGACCAGCTCGCGGGAAGCAAATCCGGTGTCTTCCTGGGCATCATCGGCAGCGACTACGCGCAGCTCCAGGCGCGGCAGCTCGGCGATGCGCCGGACATCTATCACCTGACAGGGACCTCGCTGAACGCGGCGGCGGGCCGCCTGGCGTACACGCTGGGCCTCCAGGGGCCGTGCATGTCCATCGACACGGCGTGCTCGTCATCACTGGTGGGGCTCCACGTCGCCTGCCAGAGCCTGCGCAACCGCGAGTGCGATCTGGCGCTCTCCGCTGGCGTCAACCTCATGCTGATGCCGGACCCGACCGTTGCCCTCTCCAGCAGCCGAGGGCTGGCGCCGGACGGACGGTGCAAGACCTTCGATGCCGGCGCCAATGGCTTCGTGCGCGCGGAGGGCTGCGTCGTCCTGGTGCTCAAGCGGCTCTCGGATGCGCTGGCCAACGGCGATGAGATTCTGTCGCTCGTCGCGGGCTCGGCGGTGAACCAGGACGGCGCCAGCAGTGGGCTCATGGTGCCCAACGGACCGGCGCAGGAGCGGGTCATCGAGCAGGCGCTGGCGAGCGCGGGGCTGAAGCCTTCGCAGGTCTCCTTCGTCGAGGCGCACGGAACGGGCACGTCGCTGGGCGACCCCATCGAGCTGCAAGCGCTGGCGCGGGTTCTGGGCGCGGGACGGAGCGCGGATACGCCACTGTACGTTGGCTCGGTGAAGACGAATGTCGGGCACCTCGAAGCGACGGCGGGGCTCACGGGCATCCTGAAGACGGCCCTATCGCTGCGCCACGAGGCGATTCCTCCGAACCTGCACTTCCACCGCCTCAACCCGGACATCGTCCTGGACGGGGCGCCCGTCGTCGTTCCCACGGCGCTCCAGCCGTGGCCCCGCGCCGAGCAGCCTCGCCTCGCTGGCGTGAGCGCGTTTGGCATCAGCGGCACCAATGCCCACGTCATCTTGCAGGAGCCGCCGGTTCCGTCATCACGGCCTGCCGTCCCCGCTCGTGGCGCGGAGTTGCTCGTGCTGTCGGCGCGCAGTCCGGAGGCGCTCCAGGCCATGGCCGGGAGCCACGCGCATTGGCTCGCCGCGCATCCGGAGGCGTCACTCCGCGACGTCTGCGCCACGGCGGCCCTGTCGCGCTCCCACCATGAGCACCGCCTCGCGCTCGCGGGCCACACGCACGCTGAACTCGAGGAGAAGCTGGGGGCGTACGCGCGTGGAGAGCCCGTGCCGGGCGCGGCCACGGGACGTGCATCGGGGCAGACCCGGCGCCGGGTCGTCTTCGTGTTCCCGGGGCAGGGCTCGCAGTGGCTGGGCATGGGCCGGAAGCTGCTGGCCGAGGAGACGGCGTTCCGCGAGGCCGTGGAGCGCTGCGACGCGGCCATCCAGGCGTGCGCAGGCTTCAGCGTCCTGGGGGAGCTGGCCGCCGAAGAGGGCAAGGGCCGCCTCCATGAAATCGACGTCATCCAGCCCGTTCTCTTCGCCATGGAAGTGGCGCTGGCGGAACTGTGGCGCGCCTGGGGCATCGAGCCCGACGCCGTGGTGGGGCACAGCATGGGCGAGGTGGCCGCGGCGCACGTGGCCGGAACGCTGAGCCTGGAGGACGCGGCGAAGGTCATCTGCCGCCGCAGCCGGCTGCTTCGAGGCGTGAGCGGGCAGGGCTCCATGCTGCTGGTGGACCTGACGTTGGAAGAGGCGAAGCAGGCCCTTCACGGCTGGGAGTCGCAGGTCTCCGTCGCGGTGAGCAACAGCGTGCGCTCCACGGTGCTGTCGGGCGCTCCTGGGGCCCTGGAGGACATCGCCCAGCGGCTCAAGCAACGGGACATCTTCTGCCGCTTCGTGAAGGTGGACGTGGCCTCGCACAGTCCTCAAATGGACCCGCTGCGGCCCGACCTGCTCGCGGCGCTCCAGGACCTCGCGCCGCGCGCGTCCCGTGTGCCCATCTGCTCGACGGTGACGGGGCGGATGACGGATGGCGCGGAGTTCCGTGCCGGCTACTGGGCGGACAACCTGCGCGAGCCGGTGTTGTTCTCGAAGGCCATCGAGACGCTCGCGGTCGACGGCCATGACCTCTTCATCGAGCTGAGCCCGCATCCCATCCTCTTGCCCGCCGTGGAGCAACACCTGCGGCACCTCGGACGAGAGGGGACGGTGCTGCCCTCGCTCCGCCGTGACGAAGACGAGCGCGGGGCGATGTTGTCGTCCCTGGGCGCGCTCTACGCCGTGGGGCACGAGGTGGACCTCGAGCGCCAGCACCCCGTGCGGGGTCGGCTCGCGGCGCTGCCCACGTACCCGTGGCAGCACGAGCGCTTCTGGATTGAGTCGTCCACGCGGACCCGCCGTGCTCGGGACGCTGGCCACCACCCGTTGCTGGGCACGCACCTGTCCCTGGCGGGCCAGGACGGCGCGCACCTGTGGCAGACGGAGCTGTACGCGGACAGCCCTTCGTATCTGTCGGACCACGTCGTCCATGGGGAGGTCGTGCTCCCCGGCACCGGGTACTTGGAGATGGCGCTCGCGGGGGCCTCCGAGGCCTTCGGGCCGGGACGGCTCGCGCTGGAGGACGTCATCTTCCAGGAGATGATGGTGCTTCCTCGGGAAGAGGCGCTGTCGGTTCAGATGCGCGTCATTCCGGAGATGGATGGCACCCGTCGCTTCCAGGTCTTCAGCCGTCCGGTGGACGGCGTCGGGGCTTGGACACTGCACGCTGAAGGGCGCTTGAGTGAAAGCACGAGAGCGGAGCCCTTCGCGCTCGACGAGGCGCGGGCTCGGTGCCCTGAGCTTCTGGAGGGCGAGAAGCACTACCAGCTCATGCTGGAGCGGGGCGTCGACTTCGGACCCAGCTTCCGCCTGGTGAAGGAGATGTGGAAGGGGGAGGGCGAGGCGGTGGCGCGCCTGGAATTGTCGCCTTCTGTCGCGGCGGAGATGACGGCGCATCAGCTCCATCCGGCGCTGCTGGATGCCTGCTTGCAAGCCATCAACGGCGCGGGGCTGGGGGACCGCAGGGGAGAGACATTCGTCCCGGTGGCGGTGGACTCGCTGCGCATGCACGGGCGGCCCGGACATGCGCTGTGGAGTCACGCTCGTGTCCGGCCGGGCACGGGCAGTGGCCCAGGCTCGATTGAAGCCGATGTGACGTTGCTGGACGCGGAGGGCAACGTCCTGATGGAGGCCCGCGGCCTGATGGCGCGCCGTCTGGATGCGGTGCGGCGCCGGTCCGCGGATGAAATCGACCAGTGGATGTACCGGGTGGACTGGCAGGAAGCGCCACGCGAGACGCCCACGGCCGTCTCGGAGTCCACGCCCGGCACCTGGCTGGTGCTCGCGGACCGTGCTGGTTTCAGCGCGAAGCTGCGCGCGGTGCTGAGCGAGCGTGGGGAGCGGTGCATCCTCGTCTCCCACGGCGAGGAGACCCGGCTCATCGAGCCCGGCCACTACGTGGTGGATCCGTCACGAGCGGAGGGCTTCACGCGGATTCTCGACGCGGAGTTCGGCGCCGGACGCCCCGCATGCAGTGGCGTCGTGCACCTCTTCAGCCTGGACGTTCCCGGCCTTGAGGCTGGCGCGGATGCGCTGGTGAAGGCGCGCACGCTTGGCGCGGCGAGCGCGCTCCACCTCACGCAGGCCCTGGTCGCGTCGGGCTTCCGGGACATGCCTCGGGTGTGGTTGGTGACGGAAGGTGTCCAGGCCGTCAAGCCGGGTGAGCAGGTGGCCCATGTCGAGCAGGCGCCACTCTGGGGCTTGGGACGCGTGCTCACGTTGGAGCATCCCGAACTCCGGTGCTGCAGCGTGGACCTGGGGGCTCGCGATGAGGTCCAGGCTCGGGCGCTGGCCGACGAGCTCCTCGCGTCGAGTCCGGAGGAACAGGTCGCGCTCCGGGGCTCCGCGCGGTTCGTGGCGCGGCTGTCGCGCATGGAGCGCAGCACTGCGGCGCCGGCGGAGCTGCGAGCCGATGCCACGTACCTGATTACCGGTGGCCTGGGTGGCCTGGGCCTGAAGCTCGCGGAGTGGTTGGTCGACCGGGGTGCTCGCCACCTGGCCTTGCTGGGGCGCAAGGGCGCGTCCGCGGAGGCGCAGCCGGTGCTGGATGCGCTGCGTGCCGGCGGCGTCGAAGTCCGGGTGTTCAAGGCGGATGTGGCGGCGCGCCCGGACCTGGAGCGGGTGCTGGGAGAGGTGGCGGCGGAGATGCCTCCACTCCGGGGTGTCTTCCACGCGGCGGCGGTCCTCGATGACGGCGTGCTGGTGAACCTCACCGCCGAGCGTCTGCGCACGGTGATGGAGCCCAAGGTCCACGGCGCCTGGCATCTGCACACGCTGACGGCATCGGCGCCGTTGGAGCACTTCGTGTTGTTCGCCGCGGCGGGTTCGCTGCTGGGCTCGCCGGGGCAAGGCAACTACGCAGCGGCCAACGTCTTCCTCGATGCGTTGGCGGCGTACCGGCGTGGGCTCGGCCTGCCAGCGCTGAGCGTTGACTGGGGGGCCTGGGCCGGTGTGGGTCTGGCCGCGGCGGCCGAGGCGCGCGGGGAACGCATCACCCAGCGCGGCGTGGACACCATGCCACCGTCGCAAGCGCTGGAGGCGTTGAGCCGCATCCTGGGCAGCCCTCTGTCGCGCGTGGTGGTGATGCGTTTCGACCTGCGGCAGTGGAGCGAGTTCTACCTGACGGCGGCGCGCTCGCCCTTCCTGTCACGGCTGGCGCGTGAGCAGGCCAGCGCCGCGAATATCCCTGCTGTTCGCGGTGCCTTCGTGGAGACGCTCCGGGCCGCGGAGGTGTTGAAGCGCGCGTCGTTGCTGGAGGCGCACCTGTGCGAACAGGCCGGCCATGTGCTCCGGCTGGCGCCTTCGCGAATCGACCCGCAGGAGCCCCTGGGCAGCATGGGGTTGGATTCCCTGATGGGGCTGGAGATTCGCAACCGGCTCGAAGCCAGCCTGGGCCTGAGGCTTCCCGCGACGCTCGTCTGGCGGCACCCGACGGTGGCGGCGCTCGTCGTGCACCTGGCTGAACAACTGCAACTTCCCATCACGACCCAGGCGGAGCAGCCGCGGGATGAAGCCGCCACGCTCGAAGCCGCGATCGTCAACAACGTCAAGCAACTCTCGGACGACGAAGCCGAGGCGCTGCTCGCGGAGAAGCTCGCCGCGCTGGCTGATTGAAGAGATTCCGACATGGCAAATCGCACTGACGAGTCGAACGAGCTGTCTCCCGCCAAGCGCATGCTGGTGGCGCTGGAGAAGATGCAGTCGCGGCTGAATGCCGTGGAGGGCGCCGCGAAGGAGCCCATCGCCATCGTGGGCATGGCGTGCCGCTTCCCGAAGGCGGACGACGTGGAGGCGTACTGGCGTCTGCTCGAAGGGGGCGTCGACGCCGTGCGGGAGATTCCGCTCGACCGGTGGCCTCGGGAGGACGTCTCCGGCCTCACGGAAGGCGCGATGCGCTGGGGCGGCTACCTGGACGCGGTCGACGGCTTCGACCCGGGCTTCTTCGGCATCTCCCCCCGCGAGGCCGTGCGGATGGACCCCCAACAGCGCCTGCTGCTGGAGGTGGCGTGGGAGGCGCTCGAGGACGCGGGCCTGGACGTCGACAAGCTGTCGGGCAGCCGCAGCGGCGTCTTCATCGGCGCCTGCAATGACGACTACCACTGCATGCAGGTGGAGCAGCCGGAGACAGGTGACGCGTTCAGCGCCACGGGCGTTGCCGCCAGTGTCCTCTCCGGCCGCCTGTCCTATCTCTTCAACTTCCAGGGCCCGAGCCTGGTGGTGGACACGGCGTGCTCATCCTCGCTCGTGTCGCTCCACCTGGCCTGCCAGAGCCTGCGCGCGCGCGAATGCAACATGGCGCTCGCTGGTGGCGTGAACCTGATTCTCTCGCCGCAGTCGGTGCAGCTCGTGGCCAAGCTCCAGGCGCTCGCGCCGGACGGCCGGAGCAAGGCGTTCGACGCCTCCGCCAACGGCTTCACCCGTGGCGAGGGCTGCGGCATCGTCGTGCTGAAGCGGCTGTCGGATGCGCTCGCGGACGGCGACCACATCCTGGCGACGATTCGCGGCTCGGCCATCAACCAGGATGGCAAGTCGACCGGGCTCACCACGCCCAACGTGCTCTCGCAGCAGGCCCTCATCCGCCAGGCGTTGGACAGCGCGGGGCTGAAGCCGGAGCAGGTGAGCTACGTGGAGGCGCACGGCACCGGGACGCCCATCGGTGACCCCATCGAGGTGGAGGCGCTGCGCGAGACGTACGGTGCGCCTCGCGCGGATGGTGGCGTGTGTGGCATCGGTTCGGTGAAGACGAACCTGGGACACCTGGAGTCCGCGGCGGGCGTGGCGGGCATCATGAAGGTCGTCCTCGCGATGCGTCACCAGCGCATCCCGGCGCATTTGCATCTCAAGCAGGTGAACCCGCGCATCCAGATGGAGGGCAGCGCGCTCACCATCCCCACGCGGCTCACCCCGTGGGAGACGGCCGCCGGACAGCCCCGCCGCGCGGGCATCAGCTCGTTCGGCATCAGCGGCACCAACGCCCACGTCATCCTCGAAGAGGCGCCCGCTCCGGCGGCGAAGGAGGCGCTGCCGCAGCGGCCGGAGCTGTTGCCCCTGTCCGCGCGCAGCCGTGAAGCCCTCCAGTCCCTCGCGGAGCGTCATGCGGAGCGCCTGGGCCGCGGTGGGGCGGCGAGCCTCTCCGACGTCTGCTACACGGCGTCGTCCCACCGTACGCATCACACCCATCGGCTCACGGTGCTGGCGGACGCCCCCGAGCGCACGGCGGAGCGGCTCCGGGCCTTCGCGCGAGGTGAGCTGCCCGAGGGCACCTGGACGGGGCGCAAGGCGTTCGGCGCGCGCCGGAAGGTCGTCTTCGTCTACCCGGGGCAGGGCGCGCAGCGGGCAGGAATGGGCCGGGCACTGATGGAGCAGGAGCCGGTGTTCCGGGACGCGCTCGTCCAGGTGGACCTGGCGCTGCGGTCCCATCTGGGCTGGAGCGTGCTCGACGAAATCGCCGCGGACGAGCAGCGCTCGCGCCTGGCGGAGATCGACATCAACCAGCCGGTCCTCTTCGCCGTCGAGGTGGCGCTGACAGCCCTGTGGCGCTCGTGGGGCATCGAGCCCGACGCGGTGATGGGGCACAGCATGGGCGAGGTCGTCGCCGCACACGTCGCTGGCGCGCTGAGCCTGGAGGATGCCTGCCTCATCATCTGTCACCGCAGCAAGCTGATGCGGAGCCTGGGTGGCCGAGGCGCGACCATGGCGCTGGTCGAGCTGTCGGTGGAGGAGGCAGAGGAGGCCATCCGTCCCTGGAGCGGCAAGCTCTGGCTGGGCGGACTGAATGGCCCCCGGTCGCAGGTGCTGTCGGGGGAGCCGGAAGCGCTCCAGGAGGCAGTCGCGGCGCTGGGGCAGCGCGGTGTCTTCACCCGCTGGGTGAAGATGGACGTGCCGTCGCATACGCCGTTGGTGGAGGTCATCAGCCGCGAGCTGGAGGGCCGCGTGGCGCGCATCTCCCCGCGTGCCGCGCAGGTGCCCGTCTGCTCCACTGTGACGGGTGAGTTCCTGGATGGCACGAAGCTGGACGCCGTCCACTGGGGCAACAACCTCCGCCTCCCGGTGCGCTTCGAGGCGGCGACACGGCGGCTCCTGGCGAGCGAACACTCCGTGTTCATCGAGGTGAGTCCGCACCCCGTGCTGCTCCCGGCCGTCGAGCAGACCCTGGGCGCCGCGGACGCGGAGGGCGTGGTGCTGGCGTCCCTGCGGCGTGGAGCGGACGAACGGCACACGATGCTGTCCTCGCTGGGCGCCCTCTACGCGACGGGCCACCGCGTTGCGTGGAACCGGCTGTACCCGAGCAAGGGCCAGCTCGTGCCGCTGCCCACGTACCCCTGGCAGCGCGAGCGCTTCTGGATGGAGCCCGTGTCCCGTGAGGCGCGGACGTCGAGGTCCACCTCCGGGCATCCGCTCATCGGTGAGCGCATCGACCTGTCCGCGCAGGGGGATGTCTCCCGGCTGTGGCAGGTGCAACTGGGCCCGAAGCACTTCCCGCTGCTGTCGGAGCATCGCGTCCAGGGCGTGCCCGCCTTGCCCGCGGCGGCCATGGCCGACATGGCGCTGAGCGCGGCCAGACAGACGCTGGGGGCGCCCGTATCCCTGGAGGAGGTGAGCTTCAGCGCGCTCATGGCGTTCCCGGAGGACGAGGAACGGGTGCTCCAGCTCTGGCTCTCCACGGAGCGTTCAGGGACGCACGCGTTCCGGCTCTTCAGCGCGCCCGTGCTGCGGGAGACGCCGTCGGATGAGTTGAACTGGACGCTCCACGCGGAAGGCACCCTCCGCCAGGGCGACTCGGCTATCGCGGAGCCCGCTGGACTGGAGGCGTTGCGTGCGCGGCTGAGTACCCCGGTGTCGGTGGAGGCGCACTACCAGGGCCTTCGCGACATCGGCCTGGACTATGGCCCCAGCTACCGCGTCGTCACGGAGCTCTACCGCGCGGAGGGTGAGGCGCTGGGCCGTGTGCAGCTCGCGGGCGAGCGGACGGCTGAGGACGCCCGGTACAGCCTGCACCCCGCGTTGCTCGACGGTTGCTTCCAGGTCCTGGCGGCGGCGTTGGGAGGCGTGGACGGCGAAGGCGGGGTGTATGTCCCTTCGTCCTTCTCCCGGCTGCGCGCCCTGGCTCCGGCGGAGGCCGCGCTCTGGAGTCACGTCCGCATCGTCAATGGGGCCGCTTCGGGGGCGAGCGCCATCGAGTGCGACGTCACCCTCCTGGATGACCAGGGACGGTTGGTGGCGGAGGTGCAGCGGCTGGTCTGCAAGAAGGTCTCCGCGGGCAGCCAGCCTGCCGATGAAGTGGACCGCTGGACGTACTCCGTCCAGTGGCAGCCGCAGCCTCGCGTGGCTCGGGAGGATGCCGTGGCAGGGCGGGGGGCGGGCCGGTGGCTCGTCTTCGCGGATGAGCGTGGCGTCGGCCAGTCCTTGGCCCGGGGGCTCGCGGAGCACGCCGAGGTCAGCGTCGTGGTGGAGGCGGGGCCCGCCTACGCGCGGCTCTCTGAAGACCACTACCGCGTCAACCCGTCGCGCTTGGAGGACTTCCAGGCGCTCCTCCGAGACGCCTTCAGCGAGCAGTCGCCGTGCAAGGGCATGGTGCACCTGTACGGGCTCGACGTGGCGTCCAGCGTGGCGGAGCCAGAGACCTTCGAGCAGGCCGTGACGCTGAGTGGGAACAGCGTCGTGGCCCTGCTCCAGGCGTGGGCCCAGCGGGGCTGGCGCGACGCACCGCGACTGTGGCTGGTGACGTCGGGTTTGCACGTCCTCGCCCGGGATTCGGCGCCGGGGGCTCCGGCGGCTGCTCCTCTCGCGGGCCTCGCGGCAGTCATCACCCATGAGCACCCGGAGCTGCGCTGCGCTCATGTGGACCTGAGCGCGCAGCCGTCCCCCGAGGAAGTCACGTCGCTGGCCGCGGAGCTCCTCGCGGACAGCGCGGAGGACCGGATTGCGTTGCGCGGAAGTCAGCGCCACGTCGCCCGGTTGGGGCGGGGTGTTGTTGGCGGGAAGGCGACGGAGCCCCGTGAGCTCTCGGCGGAGGGGACGTACCTCATCACCGGCGGCCTGGGCGGGCTCGGGCTGGAAGTGGCGAAGTGGCTCATCCAGCGAGGCGCCCGGCACCTGTCGCTCACCGGCCGGAGCGCGCCCACCGACGAGGCGAACCGGACGCTGGACGAGCTCCGGGCGAGCGGCGCCGAGGTGCGCGTCTACGCGACGGACGTCACCCGCGCCGACGACGTGACGCGCCTGCTGGCTTCGATGGATGCGGAGCTGCCGCTGCTGCGCGGCATCGTCCACGCGGCGGGTGTCATCGCCGACGGTGTACTCGCGCAGCTCGACGCGGAGCGGCTTCGCACGGTCCTGGCGCCGAAGGTCCAGGGCGCGTGGAATCTGCATGCCCAGACGCTGGGCCGTCCGTTGGACTTCTTCGTGATGTTCTCTTCCGCCGCGTCGATGCTCGGCTCGCCGGGACAGGGCAACTACGCGGCGGCCAACGCCTTCATGGATGTGCTCGCGCACCACCGGCGTGCGGCGGGACTCCCCGCGTTGAGCGTCAACTGGGGCCCCTGGGCCGAAGTGGGCCTGGCCGCGGTGGCGACGAACCGGGGCGACCGCCTGGCCTTGCGTGGCGTGGGCAACATGCCGCCAGCGCAAGCCCTGGATGCGCTGGGGCGCCTGCTGGCGAAGGAGGCCGCGCAGGTGGCCGTGGTGCCGCTCGACCTGCGGCAGTGGCGTGAGTTCTACCTGAGCGCGGCGCAGTCGCCCTTCCTCTCCGCGCTGATGCAGGAACGGGTGAGCACGCCGGCTTCGCGCAAGGGGACCGCGCGGGAGATGCTCGCGGCGGCGGAGCCTTCCCAGCGGCGGGGATTGCTGGAGGGCTACCTGCGTGAGCAGCTGGGACGCATCCTCCGCATGGAGCCGGCGCGCATCGACCCCGAGCAGCCGTTTGGCGACCTCGGAATGGACAGCCTGACCGGACTGGAGCTGCGCAACCGGCTCGAGTCCGGGCTGAAGCTCACGCTGTCCGCGACGCTGGCCTATGCCTATCCCACGGTGCAGACGCTGACGGCGCACCTGTTCGGCAAGCTGGAGCCCGTCCTCGACGCCGAGTCGCGCGTCACGGCGCGTCCGGTGGTGAAGGAGGCGCAGGTTGTTCCGGCGGTGGGGACGACGGCGCAGGGCCCCGAGCTGCTCGCCATCGTCGGCATGGGCTGCCGCTTCCCGGGCGGCGCGAATGACCCGGAGGCGTACTGGCGGCTGCTGAGTGGAGGCGTGGACGCAGTCCGCGAGGTGCCCGCCGACCGCTGGAAGAGCAGCACGGACGCGGCGGAGCACAAGGGCACGCGCTGGGGTGGCTTCCTGGACCGGGTGGATGGCTTCGACCCGGAGTTCTTCGGGATTGCGCCGCGTGAGGCCGTGGCAATGGACCCGCAGCAGCGCTTGCTGCTCGAGGTCGCGTGGGAGGCGCTGGAAGACGCGGGCCTGCCGAAGGCGCGCTTGTCGGGCACTCGGACGGGCGTCTTCGTCGGCGTCTGCGGCAATGACTACGCGATGCTCCAGGCGGAGCGCGACGTGGAGGGCGACGTCTACTCCGTCATCGGCTGCTCCAACAGCGTGATTGCCGGGCGGCTCTCGTACCTGCTGGACCTGCGGGGGCCGGCCATGTCGGTGGACACGGCTTGTTCGTCCTCGCTGGTGGCCCTGCACCTGGCCGGCCAGAGTCTGCGCAACCGCGAGTGCGACGCGGCGCTCGTGGGCGGCGTCAACCTGCTCCTGTCGCAGCGGCCCAGCTCCTGGCTCTCCAAGCTGACGGCGTTGTCTCCGGATGGGCGCTGCCGGACCTTCGACTCGCGGGCGAATGGCTTCGTCCGGGGTGAGGGCTGCGGCGTCGTGGTGCTGAAGCGGCTCTCCGACGCGCTGGCCAGCGGAGACAACGTCCTGGGCGTGATTCGCGCATCGGCGGTGAACCAGGATGGTGGCTCCACCGGCCTGACGACGCCCAACGTCCTGTCGCAGCAGGCCCTGATTCGCGAGGCACTGGCAGCGGCCCAGGTGTCGCCCAAGGACATTGGCTACATCGAAGCCCACGGCACCGGCACGCCGCTCGGCGACCCGATAGAGGTGGAGGCCCTTCGGGAGACGTATGGCCACCGGCGCGAGGATGACTCGCGCTGCTTCCTCGGCTCCGCGAAGACGAACATCGGTCATCTGGAGGCAGCGGCCGGCATGGCGGGCCTCATCAAGGTGCTGCTCGCGCTCCGGCATGAGGCCATTCCGAAGCACCTGCACTTCAAGGCGCTCAACCCTCGCATCTCCATCGAGGACACGCCCTTCGCCATCCCGACGCAGCAACAGCCGTGGCCCGTCTCCCAGCGGCGCCGTTACGCGGCGGTGAGTTCGTTCGGCATCAGCGGGACGAACGCGCACGTGATTGTCGAAGAGGCCCCCGCGTCTTCGCCCGTGCCCGAGGCCACCCAGACCGCCGCGCGGCTGCTCACGCTGTCCGCGAGGAGCGAGGGCGCGCTGCGAGCCCTGGTTCGCTCGTACCACGCGCTCCTGGCTCAACCTGGGGACGCGGCGCCGCGGATCGAAGACCTGGCCTACACCGCGGCGCTGCGGCGCAACCCCCACGAACACCGGCTGGCGGTGGCTGGTTGTACGGCGGTGGAGTGGGGCGAACAGCTCCTGGCGTTCCTCGAAGGCGGGGCGCCTCCGTACCTGACGACGGGCGTCGCGGAGGGACGCCGGGAACAGGTGGTGTTCGTCTTTGGAGGCCAGGGTTCCCAGTGGCAGGGCATGGGGCGTGACCTCTTCGCGAGCAACGGGGACTTCGCCGCCGCGTTGCGTGACGTGGACGCGGCGCTGGCTCCGCACACCCGGAACTCCATCATCGACGCGCTGATGGCGGACGGGCCCGAGTCCCGTCTGGAGGAGACGGAGGTGGCCCAGCCCGCCATCTTCGCCATCCAGGTCGCGCTCGCGGCCGCATGGCGTGCACTGGGCGTCGTCCCGTCCGCGGTCGTGGGACACAGCGTGGGCGAGGTGGCCGCGGCGCATGTGGCTGGAGCGCTGAGCCTGTCCGAGGCCGCTCGGCTGGTAGCGCACCGCAGCCGCATCATGCAAAAGGCGACGGGGCAGGGCCGCATGGCCTCCGTCGAACTGTCGCCCGACGAGGCTCAGCGCGAGCTGGCGCCCTACGCGGGCCGGCTGTCGGTGGGGGCCATCAACGACGCCCGGAGCGTCGTCTTGTCGGGTGAACCGGCGGCGCTCGCAGCGGTCCTCGAAGCACTGCGTACGCGAGGTGTCGCCACGAGGGACCTGGGCGTCAACTACGCCTTCCACAGCCATCAGATGGCACCGCTCCAGGCGGAGCTGACCCAGGTCCTGGGCTACATCGAAACGCGGCCGACGTCCGTCCCGATGTTCTCCACGGTGAGTGGCGAGGCCATCGACGGCACGGCACTCGACGCGGCGTACTGGGCGCGCAATGTCGGAGAGCCCGTGCGGTTCTCAGCGGCGGTGGAAGCGCTGCTGGAGCAAGGGCACCGGCTCTTCGTCGAGCTGGGGCCTCAGCCCGCGCTCGGCCGGTACGTGGAGCAGGCGCTGCGACGCCGTGAGCTGGAAGGCGCGGCGGTGCCGTCACTGCGCAAGGGGCGGGCTGGCCAGACGGTGATGCTGGGCGCGCTGGGCGGGCTCCACGTGAAGGGCTACCCCGTGGAGTGGAGTCGGCTCTTCCCGGAGGGAGGCCGTCTCGCGTCGCTGCCGCTCTACCCGTGGCAGCGCTCGCGGTACTGGATTGACGATGCCCCCGTGAAGGCGCTGACCCGGGCCTCCGTGGCCCGGAGCGCGGACACGTCGAATGGCCAAAGCCCGGGTGGATGGGTCTACGACATCACCTGGCACGCGCGTGAGCGGGGGGCGCCTTCGCCGCGTGCGCCCAGGGGCGAGGGAGCCTGGCTCGTCTTCGGGAACCGTGAGGGTGTTGGTGCCGCGCTGGCGGCCCATCTGGAAGCCCTGGGCGAACCGTGCTGGCTGGTCGTCCCCGGAGAGGTCGCGGCGGTCGAAGGCCAGAAGGTGCGGTCCATCCACCCGGACAACGCGGAGCACTACGCGCAATTGCTCCAGGACGTGGGGCCGGTGAAGGCCGTGGTGCACCTGTGGGGCGCAGATACCGTGTCCGGCGCGGAGCCCACGCTCGCGGAGGTGGAGTCCGCGCAGAAACGAGGCGTCCACGCGGCGCTGCGCCTGGTGCAGGCGCTGGTGAAGTCACCGTCCGCGAGCGGCGCCCGGTTGTGGCTGTGCACGCGGGGGACCCAGCCGGTGGGCAGCGTCACGAGCGGCTCGCCCGTACAGGCGCCGCTGTGGGGCCTGGGCCGTGTCCTGGCGCTGGAGCACCCGGAGGTCTGGGGCGGCTTGCTGGACCTGGACCCCGCCGCGCCGGAGGGCGAGGTGGAAGCGCTGTGGCGCGAGCTGTCCGGAGCGGATGGCGAGGACCAGGCGGCGCTCCGCGATGGCACCCGTCACGTGGCTCGGCTGGTTCCCTCGGAGCCTGCCGTTGGCAATGCCCGCCTCACGCTTCACGCGGATGCGACGTACCTCGTCACGGGTGGTCTGGGCGGATTGGGACTCCACGTGGCACGCTGGCTCGTCTCCCAGGGCGCGCGGCACCTCGTGCTGCTGGGCCGGAAGGGGCTGCCGAGCCGCGACGCGTGGGCCGCCATTCCCCGCGACAATGATGTGGGCCGGCAGGTCTCCGCCATCGAGGCCATGGAAGCGGAGGGCGCCGTCGTCCACGCTCTCAGCGCGGATGTGGCGGATGCGGCGCGCATGTCGGAGGTCATCGACGCCGTCCAGCGGGGACCGGCTCCGCTGAAGGGCGTCATTCACGCCGCGGGAGTCTCCACGCAGGTATCGCTGGAGGCCATGGACGAGGCGGCGCTCGCGTCCATCCTGCGCCCGAAGGTGGCGGGTGGGTGGGTGTTGCACCAGCTCACGCAGGGGCTGGACCTGGACTTCACCGTCTACTTCTCGTCGGGCTCGGCCGTGTGGGGTTCGGCGCAGATGGGGCATTACGCCGCGGGTAACCAGTTCCTCGATGCGCTGGCGCACCACCGCCGCGCGCGGGGCCAGCATGCACTGAGCATCAACTGGGGGCCGTGGGCGGCCGAAGGCATGGTCGCCGAGGAAGGACTGCGCTGGTTCGAGCGCATCGGCGTGCGCGGTGTCACCGTGGAGGGCGGGCTCCAGTTGCTCGGAGCGCTGCTCGCCATGGACGTGACGCAGCGGAGCGTGGCGCAGATTGACTGGAGCCGCTTCAAGTCCGTGTACGAGTCGCGGGCGCCCCGACCGCTCCTGGAGGTGCTCGGTGCTCCCTCCGTGCCCACGCCGGTGGCCCCGGTGGACGGCAGCGAGACGCTGGCGCAGTTGCGCAACGCCACGCCCGCGCGGCGCAAGGAGCTGGTGACGTCGTGGGTGCGTGAGGAGGTGTCCCGAGTGCTGGGCTTCGCCTCCAGCGCGGCGGTGAAGCTGGAGCAGGGCTTCTTCGACACGGGCATGGACTCCATCACCGCCGTGGAGCTTCGGCGCAGGCTGGTGGCGCGCTTCGGTGTCCAGGTCCCGTCCACCATCGCCTTCGACCGTCCGACCGTCCTGGCCCTCTCCACGTATCTGCTCAAGGACGTGCTCCGGCTGGAGGAGGAGGCGAAGGAGGAGACAAGCCGCGTCGTCAGCAACGCGACGGAGCCCATTGCCATCATCGGCATGGGTTGCCGCGTCCCACAGGCCTCCGGCCCGGACGCCTTCTGGAAGCTGCTGGAGGGCGGCGTGGATGCCATCCGCGAGGTCCCCGCCTCGCGCTGGAAGGTAGACGACTACTACGACGCGCGGCCGGGCGTCCCTGGCAAGACGTACACGCGCTGGGGCGGCTTCCTGGACGACGCAGACCAGTTCGACGCCCAGTTCTTCGGGATTGCGCCTCGCGAGGCCTCGAACATGGACCCACAGCAGCGTCTGCTGCTGGAGGTCGCCTGGGAGTCGTTGGAGCACGCGGGACTCGCGCCCGCGCGGCTGGCCAACACCAAGACGGGGGTGTTCGTCGGCATCGGCAGCAACGAGTACGCGATGCTCAACGGCGTGGGGAGCGCGTCGGCGGCGGGTGACGCCTATATCGCCACCGGCAACGACGCGAGCTTCGCCGCGGGCCGGCTGGCCTACCTGCTCCGCTTCCAGGGGCCGGCGATGAGCCTCAACACGGCGTGCTCGTCGTCACTGGTGGCCGTGCACCTCGCCTGCCAGGCCCTGCGTGGTGGCGAGGCCAACCTGGCGCTGGCGGGTGGCGTCAACATGACGCTCGCGCCGCACTCCACCATCTACCTGGCGCAGCTCCGGGCCCTCTCTTCGGATGGACGGTGCAAGACGTTCGACGAATCCGCCGACGGCTACGTGCGCAGCGAAGGCTGCGGCATGGTCGTCCTCAAGCGCCTGTCGGACGCGAAGCGGGATGGCGATGACATCCTCGCCGTCATCCGTGGCTCGGCCGTCAATCACGATGGTCCGAGCAGCGCGCTCACCGTGCCGAACGGGGATGCCCAGCAGCAGGTCCTCCGCGCCGCCCTGGCCAACGCGAACGTCGCGCCCTCGGACGTGGACTACATCGAAGCGCACGGCACGGGCACGTCGCTCGGTGACCCCATCGAGGTCCGCGCCGTGGCCAACGTGCTCGGCGAGGGACGCACGCCCGAGCAGCGGTTGCTGATGGGCTCGGTGAAGACCAGCATTGGCCACCTGGAGGCCGCGGCGGGCATCGCCGGGCTCATCAAGGTCGTCCTGGCGCACCGGCACGGCGTGATTCCGCCGCACCTGCACCTCAAGAAGCTCAACTCGCACATCGAGCTGAACGGCTTCCCGCTGGACATCCCGACGCAAGTCACCGCGTGGCCGGAGCGGGCGCGTCCACGAATCGCCGGCATCAGCGCCTTTGGCTTGAGCGGCACCAACGCGCACATCGTCGTGGAGGAGGCGCCTCGGCCGGAGCCCGTCAAGGCGCAGGCCGAGCGCGGCGCGCAGGTGCTCGCGCTGTCGGCGAAGACGAAGGGGGCGCTCGCGCAGCTCGCGGTCCGGGTCGGGGAGCACATCGCCCAGCGGCCGGAGCTGTCGCTCGCGGATGTCGCCCACGCGGCGAACACGCAGCGCACGTCGTTCTCTCACCGCATGGCGCTCGTGGTGGAGACGGCGGAGCAGGCCCGGGAGCGGCTGCAGGCTTTCGCCCGAGGGGAGGAAGTGCCCCGGCTGGCCCAGCACCGATTCGAGGGAGAGGAGCCCAAGGTCGTCTTCGTCTTCACGGGACAGGGCGCGCAGTACGCGGGCATGGGCCGTGAGTTGTACGAGACGGAGCCTGTCTTCCGTGCGGCCCTGGACCGGTGCAACGCCCTGCTCGAGGGCGAGTGGAGCGACTCACTCCTCTCCGTGATGCACGGGGCGGACGCGCGCATCGACGACACCGGCTACACGCAGCCGGCGCTCTTCGCGCTGGAGTACGCCCTGGCGGAGCTGTGGCGCTCCTGGGGCGTCGAGCCCTGGGCGGTGCTGGGGCACAGCGTGGGTGAGTACGTGGCCGCGTGTGTGGCGGGAGTGCTGGAACTCGAGGACGCGCTCCGGCTCATCACCAGGCGCGCGCGGCTCATGCAGGAGCTGCCTCGCAATGGGGAGATGGTGTCCATCACGGCGAGCGAGGCGGTCGTCGCGCAAGCGCTGACTCCGTATGCGGACCGGGTGTCGATTGCCGCGGTCAACGGGCCCGCGGACACCGTCATCGCGGGCGAGCGTGAGGCAGTGGAGGCCCTCTCCGCCGCGTTCCAGACGCAGGGCCTCAAGGTCCGGCGGCTCACCGTGTCCCACGCGTTCCACTCGCCGTTGATGGAGCCGATGCTGGATGCGTTCGAGATGGCGGCGGGACACCTCACCTTCCGGGCGCCGCGCATCCACCTGGCGTCCAACGTCACGGGGCAGGTGCTCGAGGAGGGCACGGTGCTCGACGCCGGGTACTTCCGCCGCCACGTCCGAGAGGCCGTGCGTTTCCACGACGGACTCAAGGCGCTGCGGGCATTGGGGGGAATCGTCTTCGTCGAGGTCGGCCCGCATCCGACGCTCATGGGCATGGCGCTCAAGGGCCTTGGGGACGACGCGGGCACCTGGCTGCCATCGCTGCGCAAGGGGCAGCCCGAGCAGGCGCAGGTTCTCTCCAGCCTGGCCGCGCTCTACACCCAGGGCGTGGATGTGGATTGGAGCGCGCTGAATGGCGAGCGCCACCGCGCCCGTGTCGCGCTGCCCGTCTACCCGTGGCAGCACCAGCGGCACTGGCTGGATGCCCCCAAGACGCCCCGCACGGCCTCCACGCACACCACCGCGCAGGCGCTCGTCGGTCAGCGGGTGCGCTCGCCCTTGAGCAAGTCGCTGGTCTTCGAGGGACGCTACAGCGCGCAGTCGCTGCCGTTCCTGGAGGACCACCGGCTCTACGGCACCATCGTCGTGCCCGGCTCGTGCCACATCGCACGCATCATCGCGACGGCGGCGCAGTCGTTCGGCGCAGGGCCGTACACCATCGAGAAGTGCGTCTTCTCGCAGCCCATCGTGCTCGCGGACGACGAGGAACAGCTCGTCCAGCTCGTGCTCGCGCCCAAGGGACAGGGCCGGTACGACTTCGAGCTCTACAGCCTCTCCTCCACCGCCGACGAGGAGACCGAGGGATGGCTGCTGAATGGCACGGGAACGCTGGTGGTGGGAGACGGCTCCGCCCGTCCCGCGCCCCTCTCGCGGAAGGACATCGAGGCCCGCTGCGCGCGTCAGCTCGACGGAGGGCTCTACGAGCGCAACTGGGACATCGGCTTCAACCTGGGGCACGCGTTCCGCTGGATTGAACGCATCCACAGTGGGGGCCGCGAGGCGCTGTGTCAGATGCGCCTGCCCACGGACCTGGATGACCGGAGCCTGTACGTCCACCCGGGGCTGGTCGACTCGTTCCTGCAGGCGATGGGAACGGACCTCATCCGTGAGGACGCGATGCTGAGCACCGTCTACGTCCCCATCTCCGTGGAGCGCTTCCGCTTCCACGCGCAGCCGACCGGCTCCGTCTGGGCCTACGCCGTGCGACGGGACGCGGAGGAGGCGGTGGGCGAGGTCATCACCGGCGACGTCCTGGTGGTCGACTCGGAGGGGCAGGTGCTCATCGAGATTGAGGGGTTGAAGCACAAGCGAGCGCCGCGCGAGGCCCTGATGGCGGTGCTGCGCCACGGCCAGCGGGACTCCCTCTACGAACTGGACTGGAAGCCGCAGCCCGTGCCCGAGGCTTCGCCCGAAGCCGGCTGCTGGATTGTGCTCGCCGACACCTCGGGCACCGCGGAGGCGCTCGCGGAGCGCATCCGGAAGCAAGGCGGCCGTCCGGTGCTGGTCCATCCGGGAGCGGCGTTCATCCGTCATGGTGAAGGGCGTTTCACGCTGGATGCCCAGCGGCCCGAGGACTACGCGCGGCTGCTCCAGGAGGCGGTGCTTCCCGGCGAGTCCCTGGGCGGCATCGTCCACCTCTGGGCGCTGCGTGGGCCCGGTGGGGAGGATGTGGAGGCCCTGCGAGAGGCGCACCAACTGGGAGCGGGCAGCGCGCTGTCCCTGGCGCAGGCCCTGGCGAACTCCACCTTCACCGCACGCATCTGGTGGGTGACGCGGGGCGCTCGCGCGCTCGACACGCGTCCCACGCCGCTGGCGATGGAGCAGGTCCCCCTCTGGGGCCTGGGCGCCGTCTTCTCGCAGGAGCACCCCGAGCTGGCAGGCGCGCTCATCGACCTGGAGCCCTCCTCTGTACCGGGTGACGCGGCCGTCGCCATCTGGCGCGAGCTGGGCGCCACGGACGGTGAGCGGCAGGTGGTGATTCGCGAAGGGCAACGGCATGTGGCCCGTCTTCGCGCCTCGCGGGACGTGGCGCGGACGGAGTTGCCGCGCCTGAACTCCGAGGCGAGCTACCTGCTCACGGGCGGGCTCGGCGGCCTGGGCCTCGCGTTGGCTGGGTGGATGGTGGAGCAGGGCGCCAGGAACCTGGTGCTCATCGGGCGCGGCGGCCCCAGGCCGGAAGCGCAAGAGGCCATCCGCGCGCTGGAGACGGCGGGCGCGAAGGTGCTCGTGCTCCAGGCGGATGTGTCGAAGCAGGAGGACGTCCGTCGCACCTTGGATGAAGCGGAGAAGCTGGCGCCTCTGCGCGGCGTGGTCCACGCGGCGGGCGTGCTGGATGACGGCGTCCTCCTGCAACAGGACTGGAAGCGGTTCACCCGGGTGCTCGCGCCCAAGGTGGACGGGGCGTGGCACCTGCACACGCTGACGCAGGGCAAGCTGCTCGACTTCTTCGTCCTGTACTCGTCGGCGTCGTCCCTGCTGGGCGCGCCGGGGCAGGGAAGCTACGCGGCGGCCAATGCCTTCCTGGACGCGCTGGCGCATCACCGGCGTGCCCTGGGACTTCCGGCGCTGAGCATCAACTGGGGACCCTGGGCCGAGGTGGGCATGGCCGCGGAGCTCGCGTCCCGCTACCAGGCGCAAGGTGTGGAGGCCTTCACCCCGGCCGAGGCGCTGGAGGCTTTCGGTAAGGCCTTCAGCCGAGCGCAGCCGCAACTCACCCTGTTGCAGGTGCAGTGGTCGCGCTACCTGGCGCAGTTCCCACGGGGGGCGGCGCCCACGCTGCTCGCCGACGTGGCAGGGCAGGTGCGTGCCGAGTCCGAGGCGGACGGCCCGTCGGCCTCGGAGTTGCGGCGCCGGCTCGACACCGCGGAACCCCGCCAGCGCATGGCGCTGCTCCTGGAGCACGTCCTGGATGCGGCGGTGAGGGTGCTCGGCCTGGATGCATCCACGCCGCTGGAGCCACGGCAGCGGCTGTTCGAAGTGGGCATGGATTCGTTGATGGCGCTGGAGCTGCGCAACCGGCTGCAGAAGACGGTCGGTGCGTCGCTGCCCTCGACGCTCGTCTTCGACTACCCGACGGCGGAGGCCATCGCGGCCTACCTGCTGGGCGAAGTCTTCGGCCAGGAGCCGCAGCCGGCCGAGGAAGGACAGGGAGCGGCTCAGGACACGGCGCTTCTCGATCGAATCATGGAGCTGTCGCCGGATGAGCTTGCCGCCTCGCTCGAAGCGAAGCTCGCCGCACTGATGGAAGAAGGAACATGAGCAACTCGCCAAAGTCAGCTGAGCCCTCCGCGTTGCAGCGCGCCGCGTTGCTCGTGGAGAAGATGCAGGCCCGCCTCGATGCGGTGGAACGCGCCCGGACCGAGCCCATCGCCGTCATCGGCATGGGTTGCCGTTTTCCTGGTGGCGCTGTCGATGGACCGTCGTACTGGCGGATCCTTCGAGACGGCGTGGATGCGCTGCGCGAGGTGCCCGAGTCCCGCTGGGACGTGCAGGGCTACTTCGACGCGACGCGCGGGATGCCGGGGAAGATGTACGGCACCCGCGGCGGCTTCCTCGATGACGTGGAGCACTTCGACGCCGAGTTCTTCGGCATCGCGCCGCGCGAAGCGGCGAGCCTGGACCCACAGCAGCGCATTGCCCTGGAAGTGGCGTGGGAGGCACTGGAGAACGCGGGCGTGGCGCCTGGGCAGCTCATGGGCAGCAAGACGGGCGTCTTCATGGGCGTGATGTCCAGCGACTACATGGCACGCCTGCTCAAGGAAGACGACGCGACCCGCTTCGACGGGTACATGGCGACGGGCAACGGCTACAGCTTCGTCCCGGGGCGAATCTCCTACGTGCTGGGCCTGCAGGGGCCGTGCATGCCAGTCGACACGGCGTGCTCGTCGTCCCTGGTGTCGCTCCACCTGGCCTGCGAGAGCCTCCGGCGCGGCGAGTCCAATCTCGCGCTCGCGGGCGGCGTCAATCTCATCCTGTCCCCCGAGACGACGATTTGCCTTTGCAGCATGCAGGCGCTCGCGAGCGACGGCCGCTGCAAGACCTTCGACGCGGCGGCCGACGGGTACGTGCGCGGGGAGGGCTGCGGCATCCTCGTGCTCAAGCGCCTGTCGGACGCGCAGCGTGACGGCGACGACATCCTCGCGTTGATTCGTGGCTCCGCCGTCAATCATGACGGGGCCAGCGGCGGACTGACGGTGCCCAACGGACCGTCGCAACAAGCCGTCGTGTCGAAGGCGCTGGAGAACGCGCGCGTGCCGCCGGCCCTCGTGGGCTACATCGAAGCCCACGGCACGGGCACGCCGCTGGGCGACCCCATAGAACTCCGGGCGCTGGGGGCCGTGCTGGGCAAGGGACGTCCGGAGGACCGGCCCTTCTTCATCGGCTCGGTGAAGACGAACATTGGCCACCTGGAGCCGGCGGCCGGAATCGCCGGCGTCATCAAGACGATTCTGTCGCTCCAGCACCAGGAGATACCGCCGCACCTGCACTTCCACACGCCCAATCCCCACGTGGAATGGGACCGCATCCCCGCGCGTGTCCCCGTGGAGCGAGTCCCCTGGCCGGCCCACGAGGGGCGGCGCATCGCGGGGGTGAGCTCCTTCGGCCTGAGTGGCATCAACGCGCACGTGGTGCTGGAAGAAGCCCCCGCGCCCGCGGCCACGCCCGCCGCTTCCGAGGTCGATACCGCGCAGCTCGTCGTCCTGTCCGCCAAGACGGCGCCAGCGCTGGCCGACCTGGCCCGGACGTGGAGCTCGTTCCTGAAGCGCGAGGACGTGGGAACGCTCGCGGACCTCAGCTACACGGCGGCCCTGTGCCGCACGCACCATGACCACCGGCTCGCGCTCGCGGCGAAGTCTCCCCAGGAGCTGGTCGCGCAGCTCGATGCGTTCGCTGCTGGAGAGAGCCACCCCGGTCTCTCCGTGGGGCGCCGGAGCAACAGCCAGAAGGTCGTCTTTGTGTTCCCCGGCCAGGGCTCGCAGTGGCTCGGCATGGGACGGCAGCTGTACGCCCAGGACACGACCTTCCGTGAGGGCATCGACCGGTGCCACGATGCACTGGGCCGCTACACGGACTGGTCGCTGCGCGAGCTGTTGACGAACCCCGGTCAGCAACCGCGCTGGAATGACATCGACGTCATCCAACCGACGCTGTTCGCCTTGCAGGTGTCGCTCGCGGCGGTGTGGCGTTCACTGGGCCTGGAGCCGCACGCGGTGGTGGGGCACAGCATGGGCGAGGTCGCCGCGGCCCACGTCGCGGGGGCGCTGTCGCTGGACGACGCCGCGCGCATCATCTGCGAGCGCAGCAAGCTGCTCCGGCGGGTCAGCGGCCAGGGCGCCATGGCGGTGGTGGACCTCTCGCGTGAACAGGCCGAAGCGGAGATTCGGGGCGCGGAGGACCGGATTGCCATCGCCGTCAGCAACGGTCCGAAGGCCACGGTGCTTTCGGGAGACCCGGCGGCGCTGAAGGAGGTGTTGGAGCGCCTGGAGAAGCGCGAGGTCTTCTGCCGTTGGGTGAAGGTGGACGTGGCGTCCCACAGCCCACAGATGGACCCGCTTCGGCAGGACTTGCTGGAGCGGATGGCTGGCATCCGTCCGACGGGAAGCACGGTGCCGCTCTACTCGACGGTGACGGGCGCCCCCATCGACGGCCGGGAGCTGAGCGCCGGGTATTGGGTGCGCAACCTGCGTCAGCCCGTGCTGTTCGCGGACGCGGTGCAGCGTCTCATCCAGGACGGGAACGTCCTGTTCATCGAGCTGAGCCCGCATCCCATCCTGGTGCCCTTCGTGGACGCGATGCTGCGGGAAGGTGACGCCTCCGGACGTGGCCTGGTCGTCCCGAGCCTCCTCCGGGAACAGGAGGAGTGGCCATCACTGCTCGCGTCACTGGGGGCGCTGGCCACCCGAGTGGACCGCGTGGACTGGCTCCGGCTGCATCCGGACAAGCGGCGGCGCGTGGCACTGCCGGCGTATCCCTGGCAGCGGGAACGGCATTGGCTGGAGCTGAGGCCCACGCGTGCCGCGGGAGGCCGCTTCGTTCGAGCAGGGGCGGGTGCCCATCCGCTCCTGGGCGTTTCCTTCACGACCTCCGTGAAGCAGGAGACCCGCTTCTGGGAATCCACACTGAGCGCGAGCGAGCCCTCGTTCCTCGCGGACCATCGCGTGGCGGGCTCGGTGGTGGTGCCAGGCGCGGCCTATCTGGAGATGGCGCTGTCCGCGGCGCATGCGATGTCGGGAGGCACCGCGCACGAGCTGGTCGACACCTCCTTCAAGGAGGGGCTGCTCCTGCCCGAGGGCCAGGAGCGCACCGTCCAACTGGCGCTGCACGGCGAGCAGGGCCGCACCCTCACGTTTCAGCTGTCGAGCCAGAAGGCGGAAGCAGCGGGGTGGATGACGCACGTCGTGGGCAGGCTCCGCCTCTTGGACGCAGGGCAGGCGGGGCAGGCGTCCGAATCGTTGGAGGCCATCCGCGAGCGTTGCCCCGACGTCCTGACCCAGGCGGCGCATTACGAGACGCTGGCACGCAACGGCGTGGCCTACGGGCCCGCGTTCCAGGGCGTGCAGCAGGTCTGGCGAGGGCGAGGGGAGGCGCTCGGTCACCTCCGCCTGCCGGAGTCATTGGCCGCGCGGGCCTCGGCGTATCGAATCCATCCCGCGTTGCTCGACGCCTGCTTCCAGTTGGTGTCCGCCGCGGTGCCTCCGGAGGACGTGCCACAGGACGCGGGGCCCGCCGTCCCGGTGGCGCTCGAGAACCTGCGGCTTCACGCACCGCCCCAGACGGAGGGCTTCTGCCACGTCCGGATGCGGACACCCGAGGGCACGCGCCGGGCCGTCTACGAGTTCGACCTCGTGCTGCGCGATGCGTCCGGCACGCTGCTGCTGGAGGCGCTGGGGCTGCGGGTTCAGCAACTGGATGCTCCCGTGGCTGATGCGGAGGGCCGGGACCTCTACTTCGCCCAGGCGTGGCGCCATGCCCCCTCCGTCGAGCAGCTCCCCGCACAGGGCACCGAGGCGGGCGGACGTTGGTTGCTCATCACGGATGGCAGCGAGCTGGCGGACACGGTGGAGTCACAGCTCCGCGCGCGCCAGGGCGAAGTCACCCGTATCGACCTGGGTGGCTCCAAGCCGGGCCGCCGCATCGTGGACGTGTCGTCGCCGATGGCCTTCGATGAGGTGCTGGCGGAGACGTTCGGCAAGGGGGCCGCTGCGCGCGGCGTGATTCACCTGACGGGGCTGGAATCGGACGACGTGGACCCATTGATGGGCTGCGGCGGCGTGCTGCACCTCGTGCAGGGGCTCTCCCGGATGGGCCTGTCGAGTCCGCCACGTCTGTGGATGGTCACGAAGGGGGTCCACCATGGTTCGGACAGCCGCTCCGCTTCGGACGTCGTGCAGGCGCCGTTGTGGGGCCTGGGGCGCACGCTCGCGCAGGAGCACGCCGAGCTGAAGTGCACACGGGTGGACGTGTCCGCGGTCATGCGCACCGAGGACGCCACCGGCGCGCTGGTGCGCGAGCTGCTCGTGGCGGACGCGGAGGAGGAAATCTCCCTCCGCCCTGATGGGCGACATGTCGGCCGCATCGTTCGTGGCACACCCGGCAGGGCCTCCCATGAGGCCATCGTCCCCGCCGAGGGCCAATCCTTCCGGGTCGAGCGTGATGCTCAGGGGCGCCAGGAGTACCGGTCCGCGACCCGCCGTCCGCCGGGGCCTGGAGAGGTCGAACTCGAAGTCGAAGTGGCGGCGCGTCCGGGGCCCGGCGGGGCGTCGAGCCCGGAGCGCTGGGACGAAGCAGGTGCCACCGCATGCAGTGGGCGCATCGTGGCGGTGGGCGAGGGCGTGAAGGACGTCACGGTGGGCGAGGAGCGCATCGCGCTCGTGACGTCGGGCCTCGGGTCACACCTGTGCGTGCCCATTGGGCACACCGCGCCGCGTCCGCCCTCGTCGTCGCATGAAGAGGCCGCGGCGCTGGCAGCGACTGTGCTGCCTGTCTGGTGCGGCCTGTTCCACCTGGGACGCTTGGAGAAGCGAGACCGTGTATGGGTCCTCGGGGCTTCGAGCGGACTCGGGCGAACGGCCATCCAGTTGGCACGGCGCATGGGGGCGGAGGTCTTCGCCGAAGCCACGACGGATGAGCAGCGGGCCTCCTTGCTGGAGCTCGGCGCCGCCCACGTCGTGGACCCCACGGACGCCTCATTCGCTACGGGGCTGCTGGATATGACGGGAGGCCGAGGGCTGGACCTGGCGGTCATCGCGCCGGGCGCTGTCGGCCTTGAGCCGAGCCTCGCCGTGCTGGCGGAGGGGGCTCGCGTCATCGACCTGAGAGGGACGTCCGAAGCGCCTTCAGCCGGGGATGCGAACGTCGCGTGGTGCGTGGTCGACGTGCACACCTTCGCGCGCCGCAAGCCCGATCGGTTCGCCCGGCTGTGGCGCGAGGTGAAGGACGCCTCCGAGGCCGGGGGCCTGCCCTCCACCGTGAAGGAGGTGAGCACGCTCACCCTGAAACATCCCGGGGCACGCGTGGTGGTGCCGGCCACGGGGGCTCGGCGACTCCGCGCGGATGGGACGTACCTGGTGACGGGCGGCCTGGGAGGACTAGGCTTCGCGGTGGCGAAGTGGATGGTGGAGCAGGGCGCACGGCACCTCGTCCTCCTTGGGCGTGACGCCACGTTGACGTCAGCGCAACAGGCGGACGTGGCCGCGCTCGAAGCGGAGGGGGCGCGCGTGCGGGTGATGGCGGCGGATGTGTCCGACCGGCCTCAGCTGGCCCGGGTACTCGGGGAGATCGCCGAGGGTGGAGCACCGCTGCGAGGCGTCATCCACGCGGCGGGTGTACTGGATGACGGCGTCCTGTTGCAGCAGACGGTGGAGCGCTTCCGCCGGGTGATGGCGCCCAAGGTTCTCGGGGGCTGGAACCTGCATGTCCTGACGCGCGACCTGCCGCTCGACTTCTTCGTGCTGTACTCGTCGGCGGCCTCCCTGTTCGGCGCACCCGGGCAGGGAAACTACGTGGCGGCCAATGCCTTCCTCGACGCGCTGGCCTATCACCGCCGGGTGCTGGGGCTGCCGGGCTTGAGCATCAACTGGGGACCCTTCTCCGAGGTCGGTCTGGCCGCCGCGCAGTCCAACCGGGGAGAGCGCCTGGCTCAGCGGGGCTCCGACAGTCTGACGCCCGCGGAAGGCAACGCCATCCTGGGCCGGCTGTTGGATGGCGACGTGACGCAGATGGCGGTCATGCCGCTCGACCTCCGCAAGTGGGTGGAGTTCTATCCGCGAGCGAAGTCCTCGCATTGGCTGTCGGAGCTCGTCCCGGCCAGCGCGGGGGAGGGCGCGCAGGCCGCCCGGGATGTGGCGCTGCTTGAAGCCCTGCGGACGGCGACACCTCGGGACGCGCGGGTGGCGCTGGAGAAGTTCGTTCGCGAGCAGTTGGGCCGGGTGCTCCGGCTCGACTCCGCGCGCATCGACGCCGAAGCGCCGCTCCAAGGGTTCGGGCTCGACTCGCTGATGGGGCTCGAGCTGCGCAACCGGTTGGCGTCGGGACTGGGGCTGTCGCTCCCGGCGTCACTGATTTGGAAGCACCCGACGCTGGAGGCGCTCTGTGCGCATCTCCAGAGTGAAGTCATGGATCGCGCCCTGGTCGAGACGCTCGCAATCCAGGCAGAGGCGGCCGCAACCAACGACAACGAGGTCTTCGTCCTATGAGTGTACGGGAGCTGTTGGGCACCCTCGCGGCGAGGGGCGTTCGCCTGCGCGTCGACGGTGACAAGCTGGTGGTGGAGGCAGGCAAGGCCGTCCTCACGCCGGAGCTGCGGACCGAGCTGGCGGCGAACAAGGCCGACATCCTCGAGTTCCTGCGCAAGCACACCGCGCGCGACGAGGTGGGCAGTGGCCCTGAGCAGCCCATCACGAGGCCCCAGGTCATCCCGCTGTCCAGCGGGCAGGAGCGGCTCTGGTTCCTGGACCGGCTGTCACCGGGCACCGCGCAGTACAACGTCCACCTGGGGCTGCGGGTGCGCGGCGCGCTGGACACGGTGGCGCTGCGCCGGAGCCTGGACGAGCTGGTCCGTCGGCACGAGGTCCTCCGGACGTCCTTCCCGGAGGTGGACGGGAGTCCAAGGCAGGTCATCGCGTCGCCCGACGTGGGCGCGACGCTGAGCGTCGTGTACGTGCGGGGGCTGTCGGAGGTGCAGCGCGACGAGGAGGTCCAACGGCGCTCGGAGGCCCTGGCCCAGCAGCCTTTCGACCTGGCCCAGGGCCCCCTGTTCCGCGTGACGCTGGTGTCCCTGGACGCCGACGACTCCGCGCTCTTCGTGACGAAGCACCACATCATCACGGATGGCTGGTCGCTCGGCGTCTTCGTCCGGGAGCTGTCGGCGCTCTACGCGTCTTTCGTACGGGGACAGGCCGCGGCCTTGCCACCCGTGTCCATGCAGTTCGCCGAGTCGGCCCTGCGTGAGCAGGCATGGCTGGCGGGGGCCGCTGGTGCCCGGGAGCGGGCCTTCTGGAAGGAGAAGCTCCAGGGACTGCCGCCGCTTCAGCTCCCCGTGGACCGGGGTGTCTCTAGCGCCACCAGCCACCGGGGTGCGACCGTGCCCGTGGCCTTCTCGCCCGGGTTGAGCGAGGCGCTGCGCGAGCTCGGCCAACGTGAAGGGTGCAGTCTCTTCATGGTGCTCTACGCCGCGTTCGCCGCGCTCCTGCATCGCTACTCGGGGCAGCTCGACTTCGGCGTGGGGACGGTGACCGCGAACCGGGGGAGCGTGCCGCCGGACCTCATCGGCTTCATCGCCAACACGCTCGTGCTCCGGAGTGACGTGTCCGGTGACCCGACCTTTTCGCAGTGGCTGGCCCGGGCGCGCAAGACGGTGCTCGACGCCCAGGACCACCAGGCGCTGCCCTTCAGCGAAGTGGTGAAGGCGGTCGGCGCATCGCGTGAGGGCGGGCTCAACCCGCTGGTGCGTGCCTGCTTCACGCTGGAGAACATCCCCGCGCCCACGCTGGACCTGCCCGGGACGCGCTGGTCCTTCCTGGGCGGTGCACCCGACGGCAGCGTGGAAGGCGTCGCCAAGTTCGAGCTGTCCCTCATCCTGGCCTCTGGCGAACAGGGCCTGGCTGGCATGCTCGAATACTCGCGTGAGCTCTTCGACGCCTCGACGGCGGAGCGGATGGTGGGCCACCTCCAGGTGCTGTTGGAGGCCGTCGTCGCGAAACCAGAGACGCCACTGTCAAAGCTGCCCGTGCTGTCGACGGAAGAGCGGATGCGGCTGCTCACGGCCTGGAACGGCCCGGTGCTCGGCGTCCCGGCGCTGTGCATGCACGAACTCATCCAGGCCCAGGTGGAGCGGACGCCGAACGCCGTGGCCGTGGTGAGCGGAACGCGGACGCTGACCTACGCCGAGCTCAACCGCCGGGCGAACCAACTGGCCCATCACCTGCGGCGGCTGGGCGTGCGGCTCGAGGCGCGCGTGGGCCTCTGCGTCGAGCGGACGGAGGACCTCGTCATCGGCCTGCTGGCCATCCTCAAGGCCGGCGGCGCCTACGTGCCACTGGACCCCGCCTACCCGAAGGAGCGGCTGGCGCTCATCCTCGAGGACGCGCAGGTGCCCGTGCTGCTCACGCAGCAGCGGCTGCTCCCGGAGCTTCCCGCCACCGAGGCACGCGTGGTGTGCCTGGACGCGGATGCCGTCGCCCTCGGCGCCGAGCCGGAGGTGAACCCCGGGCGTGTCACGACGCCCGATTCACTCGCGTATCTCATCTACACCTCGGGCTCCACCGGCAAGCCCAAGGGCGTGATGATTGACCACCGGAACGCCGTGGCCTTCTTGCAGTGGGCCCAGAGTGTCTTCTCGCCGGAGTCGTTGGCGGGGACGCTGGCGTCGACGTCCATCTGCTTCGACCTGTCCGTCTTCGAAATCTTCACGCCCCTGTGCTGTGGGGCGAAGGTCATCGTCGCGAAGAACGCGCTGGAGCTGCCCGAACTGCCCGCGGCGAAGGAGGTGACGCTCGTCAACACCGTGCCCTCGGCGATGGGCGCGCTGCTGCGAGGGGGCGGGGTGCCGGCGTCGGTCACCATCGTCAACCTGGCGGGCGAGGCGTTGGCGGGAGCACTGGTTGACTCCATCTACGCCCTGGGCCACGTGAGAGATGTCTTCAACCTCTACGGCCCGAGCGAGACGACGACCTATTCCACGTTCACCCGTGTGAACCGGGGCGAGACGCCGACCATCGGCCGGCCCGTTGGAAACACCCAGGTCTATGTGCTGGATGCGAACCGGGAGCCCATGCCCGTGGGGGTGCCGGGCGAGGTCTACATCGGCGGGCATGGTGTCGCGCGGGGCTACCTGGGCCGGACGGAGCTGACGGCGGAGCGGTTCGTCACGTCTCCCTTCGCCGGAGACGCGGGCGCGCACCTGTACCGGACAGGGGATCTGGCGCGGTGGCTGCCGGACGGGCAACTCGAATACCTGGGCCGGATGGACCACCAGGTGAAGCTCCGCGGCTTCCGCATCGAGCTGGGTGAGATTGGCGCGGCGCTGCAGGAGCACCCAGGCATCCGCGATGCGGTCGTCGTCATGCGAGAAGGCCCGGGCGCTGACAAGCAGTTGGTGGCGTATGTGGTGGGCCGCGACGGGAAGGCCCCCGCGCCGGGTGAGCTGCGCGACCACCTCAAATCCCAGCTGCCCGAGTACATGGTGCCCTTCGTGTTCGTGAGCCTGGACGCCTTGCCGCTCACTCCGAATGGGAAGGTGGACCGTGCCGCGCTCCCCGCGCCGGAGCGTGTGGGCTCCGGGACGGCGAAGGCCCACGTCGCGCCGAGAACGCCTGGGGAAGCCACACTGGCGGACATCTGGCGGCAGGTTCTCGGGGTGGAGCAGGTGGGCGTGCACGACCACTTCTTCGAGCTCGGAGGCCACTCGCTGCTGCTCTACCGGGTGCTCGTCCTCGCTCGGGCCGCGTCGGGCGCGGACATCCCGCTGAGGGCCCTGTTGCAGTCTCCGACGCTGGAAGAGATGGCGCGCACCATCGAGGCCGCGAAGACAGGCTCGCTGCCGGTCCACGACGTGGTGGCGGAGCTGGAGGCGGACGCGGTGCTGGAGGCAGGGCTGCTGCCGGGAACGGCGCTTCCGCCCACCTCCGGGCCCGCGCGCGCCGTGCTGCTGACGGGCGCCACGGGCTTCCTCGGCGCCTTCCTGCTCGAGGAGCTCTGCCGGAAGACGCAGGCGCGCATCCATTGCCTGGTCCGCTCCAAGTCGGAGCAGGAGGGGATGCAGCGGATTCGCAAGAACCTGGAGAGCTACTCGCTGTGGCGCGACGACCTGGCGTCGCGAATCGTCCCTGTCCGAGGGGACATCGGCCAGCCCCTGCTGGGCCTGTCGGAAGCGGAGTTCCAGCGGCTGTCGGAGGAGGTGGACGCCGTCTACCACAACGGTGCGCTCGTCAATTTCATCTATCCCTATGAGTCGATGCGCGCCGCGAACGTGCTCGGCACGCGGGAGATTCTCCGCCTGTGCATGCGCGCGCGCATCAAGCCGCTGCACTATGTCTCCACGGTGTCGGTGCTGCCCGTGGGTCGCCAGCTTCCCTTCCGCGAGGATGAGCCGCTGGAAGCGGCTGCGAGCCTGGTGGGCGGCTATGCCCAGAGCAAGTGGGTGGCGGAGAAGCTCGTGCGTGAGGCCTCGCAGCGAGGACTCCCAGTGACGATTCACCGGCCGGGGCGGGTGACGGGGCACAGCCAGACGGGGGCGTGGAACACGGATGACCTGGTGTGCAGGACCCTCAAGGGCTGCGTCCAACTGGGGAGTGCGCCCAGCGTGGACGCGCTGCTGGATGTGACGCCGGTGGACTACGTGAGCAGCGCCATCGTGGACCTGTCCCTGCGCCCCGAATCCCTTGGTCAGACCTTCCATCTGGTCAACCCGCAGTTCGTGCGAGCGGATGAGATGTGGAGCCACATGCGAGCCTTTGGCTACGGGCTGCGCGTGCTCCCCTATGACGAGTGGCTCGCCGAGCTTGGCCTCGCGGCGCCGTCCGATAGTGAGCTGGGAGACCTGCTCCTGTTCCTCCAGCAGGTGCCGCCCGAGGACCGGAGCGTGGGTGGGCCGCGCATGGTGGTCTGCGACAGCGGGCACACGCTGAAGGCGCTGGGAGGAACAGGGACGTCGTGTCCATCCGTGGATGCCACGTTGATTTCGACGTATCTCTCCTCGCTGGTGCAGCGCGGCTTCCTGGCCGCGCCCGCTGGGCGGTGAAGGCCTGGGCATCGACCGGCAAGGTCGGTGCCCACCGGCTCCAAAGGCAGACGCAGGCGTGCCGCCCAAGCCTCGTCGGGCGGAAACGGTAGACTGAGGTGCAATGCCGCTCCCGCATCCGTGCGGGGCGGTCCCCCCTCATTTCGCCGGAGCCACGCCATGCAATGGAGAGCTTTGCCCTGCGTTCTCGCCCTATCCCTGGGCGCCTGCTCGGACCCCGAACCCGAGGCCCCACGGCCGTTGAAAGTTGTCCTCTTCCCCTACATCCCGGACTCGGCGGGGGATGGCTTCGCCAGCCTCAAGCAGCGGCTGGAGGCGGATTTCGAGCGAGAGCATTCGGACATCGACGTGGACATCGTGTTCGACGCGAAGCTGGACCTCTATGACCTGGATGACGGAGGCACCCTGAACCAGCTTCTTGGGCCTGGAGCAGGGGCCGCGCAGGTGCTGGAGATCGACACGCTCATCATGGGAGAGCTCGTGTCGAAGGGCTGGGTGCAGCCCGTCGCCCTGGAGGCGGGGGCCGCGCATCCAGCGGCGGAAGAAGTCGTCTCCATCGCTGGCCAGAGCTACGGGGTGCCGACCTATCTGTGTAGCTACGTCGTCTACTCGAACAGCCCCCACCTGTCGTCGGCCACGGATGGCGACTCCCTGGTCCAGATCCTCACGGATGTGGCACCGGGGATGCGCCCGTTGGCGGCCAATTACAGCGGAAGCTGGACGCTGCCCTCGTCCTATTTGGACGCGTGGGCCGACACGAATCCCACGGGCATGTTGTCCCAGGCACTGTCGCTGCCGCTGGACACGTCGGCGCTGGATTCGTTCGAGGACGTGGTGAAGAGCTGTGAGCTGGAGGCAGGCGTCAACCCGTGCCTCGATGGAACCTACGCGGATACTTCCCTGGCGGAAGAGGCGTTCGCCTTGGGGCAGGCCAACGGCTTCATGGGCTACACGGAGCGCCTGTTCTTCGTTCGGAAGGCCAACCCGGGCATGGCGCTGCCAGAAGTCATCTCCGTTCCGCTGGGCACGGGCTCCGCGCCCGCGGTGTTCGTGGATGCGCTGGTGGTCAGCGCGCAGTGCACGGGGACGTGTGCCGAGGACGCCCGCGCCTTCACCGACTTCATGAAGGACCCGGACGTGCGCAGCCTCATCGCCTTCAGCGGGGACGCGCCGCAGGGCACGACGCCGCGCTATCTGCTGCAGGCCACCCAGGCTTTCTATCAGCAGGAGCCCGCGCGTTCTGACCCGATGTATCAGAAGTATGTGCAATTCCTGAGCGGAGCCCGGCCCTATCCCAATCAGGGCTTCCCGCAGAATCGGAAGACGCTGCAGACGGCGCTGATGGACGCGCTGCAGTAGAAAGACGTGCGGGTGTCGTCATGCGTCACGGCCTTCTGCGTTACAGTTTGCGTTTCCCATCAGGAGGTCGTGACATGACGGTTGCTGGCAAGCGCCCCAACTTCCTCATCATCACCACGGACGAGGAGCGATTTCCGCCTCCGTACGAGAACGAAGAAGCCCGTCGGTTTCGCGTCGAGAATGACCAGGTTGGACAGGAGCTCCGCAAGCATGGCATCGAGTTCCTCCGGCACCACACGGCCTCCACGGCCTGCGCGCCCAGCCGGACCACGCTCTACACGGGGCAATATCCGTCGCTTCATGGAGTGAGCCAGACTCCCGGCATCGGGAAGTCCTCGTTCGACCCAGACATGTACTGGCTGGCGCCCAACACCGTTCCCACGTTGGGGGAGTAGTTCAGCAAGCGGGGAAGCTGCCGGACGTGGCCCCTTCGCCGACGGCAGGCGAGTCGCTCGAAAGCAAGCCGCGCTGTCAGAAGGACTACGTCTACACGTATCCGCGCATGTACTTGCCGCAGCGCGATACCGCGTCGTACCGGCAATTCTATTACTTCCTCATGGCGGAGGTGAGTAAACACATCCAGCGGGTCTACGAACATCTCAAGAAGACCTCCTTCTTCGAGAACACCATCGTCGTCCTCACGTCCGACCATGGTGAGATGCTCGGGGCTCACGGCGGCATGATGCAGAAGTGGTACAACGCCTATCAGGAGACGCTGCACGTGCCGTGCGTCATCTCCAATCCAAGACTGTTTCCGGAGCCCCGGAGGACGGAGGTGGTGACGTCGCACGTGGACCTGGTGCCGACGCTGCTGGGGCTCGCCGGAATCGACGCGGATGCGGCCCGGCGAGAGCTGGCACGGGAGCACTCGGAGGCACAGCCGCTGGTGGGCAGGGACCTGTCCGGTCTGGTGCTGGGCCGGGAGGCCGAGCGGCATGAGCCCATCTATTTCATGACCGACGACAACGTCGAGTCGGGGCTCCAGATGACCAACAACCTCACCGGCCAGGCGTTCGCGGGCGTCATCCAGCCCAAGCACATCGAGACGGTGGTCACCCGCCTTCCCGAACTCACGGGAGACACGCTCTGGAAGTACAGCTGCTATTCGGACAACCCGCGCTTCTTCGCGGGCGCGGCGGGGAACACGGACGAGGTCGCCACGGCGCGGTTCATTCCTCGTGAGTACGAGTGCTACGACCTCACGGAGGACCCGCTGGAGACCCGGAATCGGTGCAGCGCGGTGGCGGCGCAGCCCTTGCCACAAGACATTCGTGACGCGCTCGATAAGGTCCTGAAGGAGCAGCGAGCGAAGAAGCGGCTGCTGCCCCAGAACCTGAATCGGAACGCGCCGACAAAGGGCCCGCTGCGGGACTGAGGTCACGCCGTTCGACGGCGCGGAGCCCTTCGCACGTGGCGCAGGCCGGCGTGATGCCGGACCTGCGCCACGTCGAAGGGGCCCCATGCCGTCCATGACCTGCCGTGTTGTCACGACTCAGCAAGAGCTGGATGACGCGCTTCGGTCCGTTGGGTTGTTTTCGGAGGCGAGCTGCGGTTGATGGCCGGACAGGAGTTCCCGACACAGCGGGAGGTGAATGGCTTCGACAAATTGTCGAGCACCGTCCACCTGGTCGTCTACGTGGAGCACGAGCCCGTGGCGACCGTACGGATACTGCTGCCGAATCCCGAGGTGGCCTCCGCGACCGGCGGCGTGCTGGGCGTCGAGATGGAGCATCGCTTGGACCTGACGGGTCTGGTTGAACAGGGACAGGTGGTGGCGGAAGCAGCACGCTTCTGCGTGCACCGGCAGTGGCGGCACTCTGATGCGGTGGTTCTGCTGCAGGCTGCCTTCTACGCTGAGAGCCGGCGGCGCGGCGTCACCACTGGCTTGCCAGGGCGAATCTGGAGACAGGCTCGGAGGTGGATGCGCGCCTCATCCAGCAGGCCATTGCCCACCACGGCTGGCTGAGCCCCAACTGGAGGGTGAGGACTCCCGAAGATTCCGTGACACCTGCCGTGTCGAGTACGCCCTTCTACACGCCCGAGGATCGGGCACGCGCCCTGGAAGAGTAGTGGGACACGGTGCGGTTGCCTCGGTCGCCCACGCTCGTTGCTCGGCGAATGGGCGCGCGGTTCATCTCCGAGCCGCTCTATGACACGAGCTTTTGTCGCTTCACGTTGCCGCTCATCGCCGCTTTGGATGGCATTCCCTCCAGTACTCTGGCGCGGTTCGCCGCGCAGATACCCGAGGAGAGCACGTACCTCTCGAGAGGTAGAGACATCTCCCCTTGACCGGATCATCCTTCCTCATCAGCGGGTACTTCAGAAGGGAGGATGGTCATGCCGTGTGCTTCAAATAGGTCGCAGGAGCCGCGCGGCCTGGTACAGGAAGTCGACCCGGTTGTCGCAGTTCAGAGCCTTGTAGATGTTGCGCACGTGAGTTTTCGCCGTGTGAAGAGTGATGTTGAACTCCTTGGCAATCAACTCTGGGCTCCAGTTCCTGAGGAGCCCCCACGCGATTTGCATCTCCCTCGCACTCAAATACTGAGCAAGCTCTTCTGGAAGCGGAATGGACTTGGGAACTTCGTGCAGAAGCATCGCCCACTGCCTCGGCCCATCCGATTCGGGAAGTTCGATAAAGATCACCACCAGATTCTCATCGTCGCGCGGGAAGATCAGTCGGTGCTCCCGCGGCCTCATGAGGATGTCTACCTGGGACAACGTCTTGATGTGCTCAATCATCGGCTTGGGAAGTCCCGCCCGAGTCCGTTCGTCTTTGGAGAACCACTTCTCCACCAACGCAGTCGCGCGCTCGGAGCGACGCGTCTCGAACGCGGGGGGCGCTACGACGAGGAACTGGAAGCCCTGACGTCGACTCATGGCGTCCAGGAGGCGCTCGCCCGTCAGCGGGCTGTCCATGTGGCGGCTTTTGTAGATCGCGGCCACAAAGCTGGGGGAGAGGAGCTGCAATGCCGCTTGAGCCTTCCGAGAGAAGGGGCGTCGCCGGTCCCGGTACATGGTGAAGCCGCAGTACATGCCATGCTGGACCGTCATGAGCGTGGCCAAGACGTGCTCCAGTTTCAGACCCAGCTCACAGCTGCGCAGGTAGAGCGGGCTCTTCTCCAGTTCCTTTCGAGGCAGCATCTCCGAGTCCCGGAGCACCGTGTCGCGTTGGCGTACGACGGATTTGAGCACGAAGTCATCGGGTTGCAGCTCGGCATACCGGGCCAGCAGGGCGTTGGGTGCGCCTGCCTCCTCGACCCACTCGTATGTCGATGGTCGCCCTCGGCTGACGATGCACAGACCCGTGTAATCGGCGGGGACGAGCTGGGTCAGCAGTCTTCTCGCTTGTCCCAGCATGTCTGGCAGGTGCAGCGAACCATTGAGTGCGACGGCGACATCGCGCATGAGCATGCGCTCACGCGAGCTGAAGTGAATTGACGCGACCATTCATCCCCCCGGCCAGTAGATGCACCGATGGACAGCATAGACGTTCAGGTCCTGAATAGGTCCCTGGTCACTGTCTGTCAGTACCTCCGGAGAGGTAGACGCTCCCCCCTTGCGCCCGTGCTGGCCTGTCGCTATTCGAAGGTGCTCATGGCCAGCTCCTCCGCCGCCTTGATGAAGGGGCGCAGCGGCTCGGCGTGCTCTCCAGCGACAACTGGACGGAGGATGCGAGGGCTTCGTGTTTCTTCGCGCGGAAGATGAGCGCGCGGTTCATCTCCAAGCTCAATTACGGCGCGGACTTCCGCCGGGCCACCTCGCCGCTCATCGCCATGCTCGACGAGGTCCCAGCCAGTACATCACCCCTGCGTGTTTCAACGCGCTCGAACTCCGCGTCAGCCTCGCCGGATAGGCGTGGCCCCTCCACGTCAGATCTCATGAAGCCAGTACTACCACCCTGGAGGTATGTGCGGCTCCGCGACACATCTGTACCGTCCTTTAAATGGTCAGGATTCTTCATTCAGCGGATTGGCAGATGGGCCTCCGAGCCCGTCATGTGGCGCATGTCGCGGAGGACGTGCGGAAGGCGAGACTGGAGGCCGCGAGCAACGTCATCAGCGCGGCCAACCGGTCGAAGGTGGATGCCGTCGTCCTGGCGGGTGACATCTTCGAGCACAATGTCGTCGAGGACCGCGTCGTCCATGCGGTCATCAAGGTGCTCGCGGGCTCTCTCGCGCCCGTGTACGTCCTGCCCGGCAACCACGATGCGCTGACGCCGGATGCCGTCTTCCGCCGGGCCTCCTGGAATCAGCGCCCGGATCACATCACGGTGCTGGATGGGAATGCGGCGGTGCCCATCCCGCACACCGATGCCGTGTTGCTCCCCGCGCCACTCCGCCAGAAGAAGGGTATGAAGGACCCCACCGCCGGCTGGGAGATGGCGTCCGGCCTGGACGTGATTCGCATCGGCGTGGCGCATGGCTCCCTGCGCATCGAAGGCAAGCACGCCGCGGACGACTTCCCCATCGCACCGGACGCGGCGGTCCGCGCTGGCCTCGACTACCTGGCCTTGGGTCACTGGCATGGGCAGTACGTCCATGACGGTCGTACGGCCTACTCGGGAGCCCACGAGACGACGAAGTTCGGTGAGGTGGGCTCGGGGCAGGCGCTGCTGGTGGAACTCTCGTCGCGGGGCGCCGTGCCCCGGCTGGAGCCGATTGCAACAGGGGCGCTGACCTGGAGGACGGTGGAGCTGGACCTGAGTCAGGGGCACGAGCAGGAGGTGGCTCGGGCTCGGGAGTTCGTGGCGCAGCTGGCGCGCCCCGAAAGGGCGCTGCTGCGCATTCACACGACGGGATTTTCTTCCGAGGACGCCTCATCAGGGTTGGAGGCGTTCCGTGAGGAGCTTCAGGGGGGAGGGCTCCTTCATGTCTGCATCGAGCGCGAGGACATACCACGCGCGAAGGCAGAGGGGCGCCTCGCGGACATCGCAGGTTCGAGCAGTCTGGTCTCCTCGTTGCTGGATGGGCTGAACAAACTGGCCGCAGTTGGACCAGGTGCCACGCCGGAGCCCGTCAGGACCGCGGCCAGACAGTTGCTGTCAGAGCTGGTGATGGAGGTGTGGAAATGATTTTGCGCAGGCTTTGCGTCCAGCACTTTCGCTGCTTCCGGAGCCCGGTGGACCTGCAAGGGCTGGGAACGGGCATCCATGTCATCCATGCGCCCAATGAGACGGGTAAGTCGAGCCTCATCCTGGCCGTCGCAAGGGCGCTGTTCGACCGCCACTCCACGAAGGACCGAGAGATGAACCTGCTTCGTCCCTGGCAGACCAAGCTCTCTCCGCGAGTGAAGCTGGAGTTCGAGACGGGGGGGAAGCGCTACCGGCTTGAGAAGGCTTTCCTGGACGACGCCAGTAGCGTCCTGGATGAGTGGACGGGGAGTCGGTTCGAGCGGCTCGCTGAATCGCAGGAGGCGGATGCATTGCTCCGAGGCTTCCTTGTCTCCAGCGTGCCCGGCAACGGCGTGACGAAGGTGGGCAACTGGGGCTTGGCTCGGCTGCTCTGGTTGAATCAGTCGGAAGAGCGGTACGACTTGCCCGGCCTCGATACACCGCTCAAGGCCCGCCTCCTGGAGACGGTTGGAGTCGCCGCCCTGAGCAACGAGGAACAGTCCCTCCTGAAGGCAATGGAGGGGGCCTACCGCCAGTTCTTCACGCCCAAGACGGGAAAGCTCGTCACCGGAAGCGACCTTGATCGTGAGGGTGCTCGCAGGCGGGAGTTGCGCGAGGAGGCAGCTCGGTTGACTCAGCGGTTGGCGGAGATCGAGCAGCTTGCCAGCGAGAGCATGGACCTCGGCCAGAAGCAGCTCTCCCTGGCGGAGGAACGGAGGACCTATGAGCAGCGGCTCGCTAGCTTGCAGGAGCGCATCGCGGAGGAGGAGAAGCTGGAGCAGCAGGCGGCGCTCCGGGAGAAGGACGTCGAGCGTCAGCGAAAAGAGTGGCAGGCGCTGGACCAGAAGCAGCGAGAGCTTCTCGCGCTCCAGCAGAAGGTGGTCCAGCAGGAGGACCTGCTTGCTCGCAACGAGCCGGCCTTGCAGGAGGCCCAGGGACTCGTCCGGCGCGCCGAAGACGGGGCTCGCGAAGCACGCGAGCGACACAAGGCTCAGCAGGGGGAAGTGGAGCTGGCGGAGCAGCGCGTGGAACGAGGACGACTCCTCGAAGATGCGCGCGCTTCCCTGGCGGAGCAGCGGAAGTTGGACGGGCTCGTCAAGCAGGGGACGCGGGTGGAGACCGCAGTGGAGAATGCCCGACGCAAGACTGCGGCGCTGAAGGCGCTTCCAGACGCAGAGGTAAAGCGCGCCGAGGAGGTGCAGCGCAAGCTGAATCAGGCCCTGGACAGGCTGGACGCACAGGGGGTCGAGGTCTCCTTCACGGCCGAGAGCCCGCAGCGTATCGAGTGGGAGGCCCAGGGTCACACCACACCGCACAAACTCACAAGGGAGGAGCAGAAGGTCTTCTCGGGGGTGCGCGCTGGTGCACTGCGCATCAAGGGAGTGGGTGAAGTCCGCGTGCGCACCGCGGCCGAGGAGATTGGCAAACTCGAAGCGGAGGTCGAGAAGCACCGGAAGGACCTGGCGCGCCGCCTCCATGAGCACGGAGTCGATGATGTGGTGGGTCTGCGCGCGGCGTGGGAGTCCCAGCAGGTCGTGCTTCAGGAGCTGTCGAAGTACGAGGAGGCACGGAGCCAGTTCTTGGAGGACAACAAAGTCGAGAGCGTCGAGGTGCTCAGGGAACAGCAGCGTGAGCAAGCACGGAAGACGGGGGCACTGAGCGCCCAGCTCAACCTTTCGCGGGAGGAGCTACAGACCCACCCATTTCCCGAGCTGAAGGCGCTGACGGAGGAACTCAAGGTCCGCAGGCAGGAGGTGAAGGCCCGGGACAAGGCGCGGGATGAGGTGGAAGGAGCTCTCCGGAAGGCAGAGCAGCACCTCAAGGTCGTCACTCAGGGGCGCAACTCCGCGCAGGCTGCGGCCCAGGCGCTGGGCTTGGAGCTGAAGACCCAGCTCAACACCCTGGGCTTGTCCCTCGAAGGGCTGGGCGCGGAGGTAGAGCGGGCGGAGGCGGAGCTGAACCGTCTGGAGAACATGGTCAGGGGGCTCCGAGCGCAACTTCCCAGGCTGGAAGCACGCGCCACAGTCGAGCGTAAGAAGCTGCAGGACACGTTGGAGCGGATCGGAGACGAGGAGAAGAAGAACCAGGAGAAGCGCATCCGGGCGCAGGCGCTGCTGGAGCAGGCGGCAGCGGACGGTCTGTACTCGCGGCTCTGCGAGGCGGAGGAGAAGCTGGCCCTGGCGGAAGCCGCGTACCAGCGACTGGAGACACGGGCCCGGGCCGCGGAGAGCCTCCGCACGATGTCCCAGGCCTGGCAGGACCAAGTGAACCAGACGTTCCTGGCGCCCATCGAGCAGGAGATCCACTCCCGCCTTGCGTATATCCGTGGAGGAGGGCGGCTCGAGCAACTCTTGCTGGACGCAGAGTTCAGCGAGGCACGGTTGCAGACGGCGGGGGGCCTCTGGCCGCTGGAGGGCTTTTCGTGGGGGATGCGGGAGCAGACCCTGTTCGCTTTGAGGCTGGCGCTCGGGGATCTGCTGGCCAAGAAAGGGCCGCGGCCGGAGCCACAGCTCGTCGTCCTCGACGACGCACTGGTGAACACGGACGCGGCCCGGCACCAGCGCGCCCTGGAGGTCATCGAGAGCGCGGGGGACACGTTGCAGATTCTCATCCTCACGGCCTTCCCGGAGCGCTACCGGACTCTCCGGGGAGTGAAGGAGTTCGACCTGAGGGCCCTGGCTCAGGCGTCTTCGCCGTCTTCTTGACCCGAAAGCAAGTCATTCAACCCCTCGCGCCCGTGCTGACCTGTAGCTAATCGAAGGCACGCGCAGCCAGCTCCTTCGCCATCTCGACGAAGAGGCGCAGCGGCTCGGAGCGCTGCGCACGGCTGGGGTAGTAGAGAAAGAAGCCAGGCACCGTGGGCGCGTACGCCTCAAACACACACCTCAGCCGCCCGCTCCGGAGCTGCTTCGCCACTGTCGACTCAAGGCAATAGGCGAGTCCCATGTTCTCCTCCGCCAGAATCGTGGTCAGCCGGCTTTCATTGGTGACGACGCCTCCGCGCACGGGCACACGCCAGTTCCGCCGGCCGCGCGCCAGCTCCCAGGCCTCGGCAAGACGTCCACGAGGCGGTCCTCGACGACGACCTCCACCTCCACGCGTGGGTGGCGTGCGCGAAAGGTCGGCTGCACGGGCGTGATGACAAAGGGCACCGCGGTCCGGGGCACCGACAGCCGGAGCCGGCCGACCGGCTCACCTGGATTCGCTGAGACCTCGGTGAGGGCCGCGAAGGTCTGACCCAGGGCGGGGCCTGCCTTCTCGACCAAGCGCCTGCCCACTTCGGTCAGCGACACGCTCCGCGTGGTGCGGGTCAGCAGGACTACATTGAGTTGCGCTTTGAGCTGGCGAACAGACTGGCTGACCGCGGAGGCAGAGAGCCCCAGTTCGCGAGCCGCCGCACTGAAGCTGCGCAGGCGCGCCACCACGAGGAAGGTCTGAAGCTGAGGGAGAAGCGCCGTCTTCATCGCGTGAGTCCCTAACAGGTAGGCGCGGTAGCCGATTATCAAGCATGGCTTCAAATCCCATATGGCGCGACGGCGCCTAGTGCCCTGGAAACGTGGAGCGTATTGAACTGTCCTTCTCCGGAGAATCCCTCCCTTCTCCCAGGAGCAATACGATGAACACGATTCAGGCATGGGGCACCCCCGCCGCTGGAAAGCCGTTTGAGGCGGTCCCAGGGGCTCGTCGGGAAGACGTCACCCTGTCGACCGCGCCCAGAGTCCGAGGAGACAGCAGATGCGCCGAGCAAAGCGCCCGTACGTGATTTGCCACATGGTGCCCTCCATCGATGGGCGCATCGCCACGACGAGATGGAAGCTCCCGTCGCGCGCCCTGTCCGAGTACGAGCGGACGGCCGAGACGTTCGACGCCGACGCCTGGATGATTGGCCGGATTTCGATGGAGCCCTACGCGGGGAAGGCGAAGGTTCCGGTGCGCAAGTCAGGCCAGCCGATTCCAAGGACGGACTTCATCGCGAGACGCGACGCGGAGTCCTACGCCATCGCGCTGGACCCCTCGGGCAAGCTCACCTGGAAGTCGGGCTCCATCGATGACGAGCACGTCATCACCATTCTCACGGAGCAGGTCTCTGACGACTACCTGGCCTTCCTCCAATCGAAGGGCGTCTCCTACCTGTTTGGCGGCAAGACGGAGCTGAACCTGAAGAAGGTGCTCGAAAAGCTCCGAAAGGACTTCGGCATCAAGCGGTTGCTCCTGGAGGGCGGTGGGAAGATCAACGGTTCCTTCCTGGCTGAGGACCTCATCGACGAGCTGAGCGTCTTGGTGGCGCCCATCGCGGATGGCTCCATCGGAACGCCTTCCCTGTTCGATGCGGGCGAGGGACGGGGCCCGGTCCGCCATCTCAAGCTGGTCTCCTGCGAGCCGCGGAAGGGCGACATGCTCTGGCTGAAGTACAAGGTGCGCAAATCAGAATCGAAAAGGGGATGAGCAGAAGGGGCCGGTTGGACTGCCACGTTAGCGGCGCCATGGGTCACGGGCGCCGTTAGCGGAGCCCAGGGGCGTGGTGCGGAGCTCGGAGGGGGGCTCGCGGCCCTGCTTCCGGTACTCATGCACGAGCGCCTCGATGATGTCCGGTGGTTGGATGGAGCGGCCCGCCTCACGCGCGATGAGCGCGGCCGTCAGCACCACGTTGCGAATCTGCCCTCCGGCCAGGTCCGCCGTCGCCGCCAGTCGGTTCAACTCCTTGGCGGGAAGTTCGTGCGCCATGCCCAGATGCGTGGTCCAGAGCGCGCGCCGCTCGGCGGGCCCGGGCAGGGTGAAGTCGATGATGGCATCGAGCCGGCGCGTAAAGGCTGAATCGAACCGGCTCTTGCTGTTGCTGGTCAGGATGGTCACGCCGTCGAAGGCCTCGATTCGTTGGAGCAGGTAGTTCGTCTGTGCGTTGGCGAACCGGTCGTTCGAGTCCTTCACGTCGGTGCGCTTGGCGAAGAGCGAGTCCGCCTCATCGAAGAGCAGCACCAGGTCGGCATGCTCGGCCCGCGCGAAGAGCTGCGAGAGGTTCTTCTCCGTCTCTCCGATGTACTTGCTCGTCACGGATGCCAGATCCACGCGGTAGAGCGGCAGACCGAGTTTCGTGGCCAGCCATCCCGCGGCGAGTGTCTTGCCCGTTCCCGACGCGCCCATGAAGAGTGCCCGGACACCCGCGCGATAGCGCACCGTCGCGGAGGGGCCCAGGCCGTGGACCAGATCGTCCCGAGCACGGCACCGCGCCAGGAGAAGCTCCAATTCTCGTTTCACCTGGGGCACGAGGACGATGGCGTCGTCGTGGATGGCGTCCATCAAGGGCTCCGCGAGCGTGCTCATGCCCTCGGATTCCGCCTCCCAGGCCGCTGCGAGCACGTCTTGCAGCTCGGGCGCCGGTCGCCCGTCCAGCTCCGCCTTCTGCCGGGCCAGCCGGCCAAGCTGGGCAATCCGCCCTGCTCCCTGACGGTGCCGTCGGGCCAGCTCCTCGGCGAGGTTCGGTGCGCCCAGTGAGGATTCCCACAGGGCCCGCCGCTCCTCGCTGGGAGGTCGTGGAACGGACCAGCGCAACACCGCGCGGTCCGTCGCGTCGAGCGTGCCCTCGGGTCCGGTGATGGCCAGCACGGGGCCGTCGTAGTACGGCACGTTGGGAAGCACCTTCCGTTCGCCGGGCGCGAGGTCGTGGACATGAATGGGAAGCAGCCCTCGCTGAATCAGGAAGGGCCCCAAGCCCCGCTGTAGCTCCGCTCCGAGGAAGAGGGGGGCTCGTCCGAGCGTCATGGCGACCGCCGCCGCCACGGTGCGGGTTTCAGAAACCGACGTGCCGCGCAGCACGAGCGTCGACCGAGGCGAGCCTGCGAGAAAGCGCGCATGCCGGCGCACGCCATCCATGATGGAGGGAGGCAGCGGTACGTCCATGAGGCGGGCCGAGCCGAGCGTTGCTCCAGGCCAGGTGACGTCGTGCCCGGACAACGCCAGGAAGAGCGGCAGCGGCATGGCCAGCGTTTGCTCACACAGTGGCAGGTCCTCCCGGAGGCGCGTCAGCAGCCCGCTGCCCAGGGCCGCTCCGGCGGTGAGGAGGAGCAGGGCCTCCTGGTCTCCGGAAGCGGCCGGCGCCAGTGCGCTGGAAACCAGTCCCAGCGTTGGCCGGGAGGCCTCCACGGGCGCTTGAAGGTACGCGACGGCCCGGCCCACCATCGGGTCCTGCTCGACGGCGGCGACCAGGGCCACTGCCAGGAGCTCTACCAGGGAGAGCCTGAGCACTTCGCCGAGCATGACGAGTCCAGCATCCTCGGAGCCCGGCCGTGTGAGGCGCTCCCGAGCGCGAGCGCCCCAGTCCCGCCCCGTTGCATCCAGGTGCTGTCGCAGGAAGCGCAGCTCGATGGCTTCTCCATCCCCTGAGCCCTCTTGGGTGAGGGCCAACGCCGCGAGGACCGTGGTGCGAAGGGGCAGGGAAGACGTCGTCATGCTCCGGTCTCGTCGTATTGATAGTGGTACTGGATGACGCGGGCGAGCCAGGGAACCCAGCCCGGGTTGATGTCGAGCCCCACGCGGCGGATGCGGATGTCCGCCTGCGAGGCGGCGAAGACGATGTCCAGATGCGTGCGGGTCGCGACGAGGCAGCCGGGACGGAGGACGAGCGCTCTCAGCCCCATGCGTGCCAGCCGTCGCGTGACGCGGCCCACCGCGAGGAGGCCCGCGCGCAGCATGAGGTTGGCGTCATCCCAGGGGAGTCGATGTGCCAGGGGCGTCGTGAGGCATCGGTCGAAAGGTGGGGGCAGCGCTTCCCCGTGAGACGTCGAGGCGAGCGGTACCCGGGTTCGTGCATCGAAGGCAACGCAGCGTCCCGTGGGTTCGCGGACGAGACGGAACGGTGCTCGCGCGCCGACGCCTGTCTGGAAGCGCACAGGGAGGACGAAGGGGCTGGGCTCGGGCAACGGCCCTGCTGTGGCCTCCTGGAGCACGCGGAACAGTGGGTCCGTCGGAGGAACACCCAGGCGCTCGGCGACGTGACAGAGGAAGCGCTCCGGGATTCCAAGGTCGGAAAGGGCCGGGTGGCCCGCAAGGAACTCCCCGAGGCCCAGTGCATTCAGCATGGGCACGAGGAAGAGGAGTCCCCCTGCGACTGTGGGGAGCGCTTCCTCCGTCACGTCGCGCTGGCGAGCATCCTGAGGCGTGGTTCCAGTGTCTCCAGGTGCCTCGTCCGTGTCCGCGGGCGCGGGGCGTACCCTCGTCTGTGGAACTGCAGTCACCCCCGCCGGGGACGCGGGTGTGGCCTCCAGGGGCTTCGTCACGTTGTCGGAAGTAGGGGCGCCGGAAAGAGCCCGCACCGATGGATGCGACGACGCTGCGATGCCCGGAACCATGGCCGTTTCAGCGGTGGCAGTGGGCGTGTCCGGCTTCGGAGGGGCTTGTTCGAGCGATTCCCGTGGCGTGGGCAGGTGCGCCGTAGGGGAAGCCTGGAGCGCCCCCAGCACCCGCCATGCCCGCGCTGGGAGATTGGGCGCGGCTACCCGGGATGGCATGTGCGTGCAGAGCGCCACCGCGGCCAGCCACAAGGCACGGGCGTCGTCGGCCCCCCAGGTTCGTGCCCAGCGCGCGAGGGTACGCTGGAGCGGTTCGGAGACCTGCTCCAGCGGGCCCACGTCGTCCAGGGGCAGCCGCGGCGCCGGGCGGGACGGCAGGTGTCCCCACCAGGCTCGGGCGAGCGCGGGTCCATCCTGCCATCGCAGCGCGCCTAACAGGGGGGCCAGCGCGCCGAGCGCGTGCAGCTCGGAGACGAGCGTCACCGCGGCGGCATGGCCCAGCTCCGTCCGCAACGCGCTGGCGAGCGTGAGGCGGAGCGCGTCGTCTCGGGACATCCCCGGGTGCCGTCCAGGAACGGCCGGCCGCCAGAACCAGTCGTCCAGGGGCAGCCCTTGGGCAAGCCGGGTGGCCAGCAGCACGAAGGGTTCCAGTTCATCCCGGAAGTAGACCGCCTGCGCGGTGGCGGCGGACTGCGACCTCGCATGCACCGCGAGCCGCGCCACCTCGCGCACGCGTTGCTCCACGACGAGCGAGAGTGCGGCCGGGCTGCGGTCCGCGTGAATCGTTCCGAGCGACAACTGGCGGATGACCAGCAGCCGCCCCCCGGGAGCATCCGGAAGGGATGCGGTGCGCAGTGCATCCTCCAGGAGGACCGCCCCTCTCCGGACGAGCGCGGTGCTGGCCGCCGCGAGCTTCACCTGGCGCACTCGCCGTTCCGCGGTCACCGGAGCAGTGTCCGCCGCGGCGTCGGGAGCAGGCCGCCTTGCTGCTCGGGCTCGGAGAACTTCGCCACCGTCTTCTCCGCGAGGTTCACGCTGGCCGCGCTCGTGGAGAAGACGCGCGCCCGTGCCGTGCCGGTGCCCAGGTCCTCCACCACGGCCTGGACCGTGTGAACGCCGGATGCGAGCAGCACATGGGTGCCTACGCGGATGCGCGATGGGTCCACTTGCAGGTCCAGCACCGTTCCCACCCTGGCGGGGGCTGGCTTCGGCAGGTGCCCGGCGACGATTTCTCCCACGGGGGCGTGGCTCGCGAGCAGCAGCGCCGAGCGCACCAGGTCGTTCATCAGCGACACGGCCTGGGTGCGTGACGGGTTCATCTGCGCGAACAGCCAGTCCACCAGCTCCTGAAGCTGGCGCCGGCTCGTGACCTCCAGCGTGTTCCACTGGGGCAGTCGGGCCAGGTCCCTCAGGTCCCACGGCGCGTCATACTCGCTGAGCATCGACGCCCATTCCATCCGGACGCGAGGGGGCACCTCGCCGAAGAGGAAGTAGAGGTACGTGGCCACCTTGGCGGTGTTTTCCAACTCACGGGCCGCGGCTCGAGCGACGTCCGGCCGCCCGTGCGCGGTGTCCATCAGGTCGCCGAACGAGGTGATGGGCAACGCCAGCTTCACCAGCTCTGCCCAGCCGCGGTGGACGAGGCTGGCCAGCTCCAGCGTCGCGGTGACGACCCTGGCCTGGGAGACAACCTGGCTCTGCGCGGTGAAGACACGGTTCACGCCTTCACCCGAGCGGCTGGGCGCGCGGGTGATCTGGGGGAGGGC
>NZ_VHLC01000037.1:0-72765 GCF_006547355.1 Myxococcus sp. AB036A
ACACCCCGGACCTCAATCCCGAAGAGCAGTGCAATGCGAGCGTCAAGAAGGCCCTGCTCAACACTCTGCCTGGAAGCATTGAGGAATTGCGTCGACAGGCGCGCAGGGAGTTTCGGCGGCTCCAGCACCGCCCTGCCACCCTCCGCGCCTACTTCGCTCACGCCGGCCTACCTCTTAACTCGACAAGCTGAAGCTCATTAGAGGAGGCGAGCTGGCGTGATGCGCTACGAGTTGAACGAGCGGCAGTGGAGGGCGCTCGAGCCCCTGCTGCCGCGTCAGGGCCGGGGTGGTGCCAGGAAGGACCACCGCACCATTCTCAATGGCATTCTCTGGCGGCTGCATACCGGGGCGCCCTTGCGCGATTTGCCCTCGCGCTATGGGCCCTGGCAGACCGTCTACGACCGCTTTGTGCGCTGGAGAAAAGATGGCACCTGGCTGCGCCTGATGCGCACGCTCCAGACGCAGTTGGCCGAAAGAGACGAGTTGGACATGAGTATCCTGTTCGTCGACTCGTCCGTGGTGCGTGCTTCGCGTGCCGCGGCCGGAGGGGGCCAAAAGGGGGCCCAAGCGAGCCCCGAAACCACGCCCTGGGCCGCTCCCGAGGGGGCTTCTCCACCAAGCTCCACCTTACCTGCGAGCGCCATGGCCGCATTCTCAGCGTGGCACTGACAGCGGGGCAGGCCAGTGATTTGGAGGGAGTCTTCCCCGCGCTGGAAGCAGTGCGAGTGCAAGGTCCGCGAGGCCGTCCTCGCCAGCGGCCGGACGTCCTGGTGAGCGACAAGGCCTACAGCTTCGGTCCGGTCCGTCGCTGGGCGCGCGCCCACCACGTGCGCGCGGTGCTGCCCTGCCGTGCGGACCAGCCCCTCGCCAACGCCCGGTGCCGCGCTCGCTTCGACAAGGAGCTCTATCGCCAGCGCAACATCATCGAGAGCTCTGTCGGGCACCTCAAGGAGCCCCGAGCCATCGGCACGCGATATGACACGCTCGCGGTCAACTACGTGGCCATGGTGCAGGTGGCGCTCATCCATTCCTGCCTGCGCCACCTGCATCCGTCAGACAGGGCCTAGGGCCACTTCACAGGCTGCGTGGCCAGTCTCAGGTGCTCCAGGATGGAGCGGGCTCGCGCTCCGGGCCATCTGGCGCTCCACCGGAGTTGGGGAGTGGGGGCCGCCGCAGGTTTTCTTCCCCCACTCAGGACATGCAAGAGCCGGTCGGGACAGGCCATCTTCAGAGGGAAGAGCACAAGGTTGCCCCTGCCCAGCCCCGATTCGTAATCAGGAGGCGCTGGCTTGAACACCGAGGCGCTCCGGGTAGCGCTCGAACATGGGAACCGCGCATTAGAGACCGTTCCCACAGTCCCTCATCGGGCTTGCTAACATGCTCACCATGGCGACTCTCCGCTACACACTGGGGGATTTTCTCGCGCGACTGCCCGGCGTACTGAAACGCGGCGCGCAGGAATCCGCGACTGACATCCTTCGCCGAGCCGGTGCGTTTCGGTCATCAACAGGGCGGTGGCCGACCGCACGCGAGATTTCGACAAAGTATGGGAGCATGGTCCTCGTGTACCCGGCTGGAGCTCGGGCTCTAGTGGCGGCGTATTACGAGGGTGGGCTCCCGCTGCGCAAAGGGACGCAGCCCGGCGACTTACCGAAGTCCCTGGTCGATTGGGTCGCACTGACGGACGACGAACTGGACGCGATGGTCGAGATGCTGCCGACGTCGCACGAACTGCTCAGGGAACTGGACGCGCTCCGCCAGGCACGGTGTCCCTACGGGGTTGGCGACGCTCGCTGGTCATGGCTCGAAGCGCACCCCCTCCGGCATCGGGGCGTGACGTTCCAGGTGGACCGTGGAGAGATGGGCTCGAATTCCGGGAAGTCGGTCGTTGCCCGGTGGATCGACTACCGCGGCAGCGATGGCTCCTTCTATGCGGGCGATCGCCCCGCCCCGAATCGCACCAACGATCCTGAGCGCAACTGGGGCCTCGGACGTGAGTAGGTAGCGCGCGTCTGCTCATTCGCTTGCTTTCTCATCATCTCGAGGACGAACTGCGGTGCGCGTCGGTTATGCCCTTGCCCTCGGCCTCGTCGGCTTGGTCCGGCCCACTGGTGCAGCGTCGACCTGAGCAGGCCCAAGCTCTTGGTCAACTGGGCAAGCCCGCACGGCTTGCCTTTGTGCTTGTAGAGCGACAGCAAAATTGCCCCCTCGCGACACTAAAACTGCCCCCCTCCTCGGGCCTCCCTCTTACCCAGGTGGAGACGACCCTCAAAAAGCGCGGCGAAACGATCGCGGCGATCGCGATCGAAACCTACATGGAGCGCGGGCACTGCTGATCGAAAAGCCCGGACTTCTTCCTGCGTACCCGCTTCCCGTCCTCCAGCTCAAGCCCGAGTCTCCTGGCCACGTCCTCCTCGGTGTACGGGCCGGTCTGTGGGACCCACTTGAGTTTGTAAGTGGTTGCCTTGTGGCCCGCCGAGTAGTTCTCGTAGGGCTCTGCCTCAAAGACATGGCGCCGCAACAACTCCATGAGGAACTGGGCGTGTGTGGAGGCTCCCGGAATTGCATCTTGATTTGTCTTTGAGCCGCGCAGCCATGTCGATCTCCAGCGGACCAGGTAGCATTGGGCCTGAGCGTCCCACTGCATGTATGCGGCTATCCGCTGCAAACAACGAAACAGGTAAAAGGCAACCCTGGGGCCGTGCGTTTGGCTCACCTGACGGGCCGATTCCAAGCTGCTGAGCCCCAACTTGGCGAAAAGCTGGTCAGGATGCTCGTTGAGCAGGTTGTCCCTAAAGCCGGCGAGCTGTCTCTCCAGTCCTCGGAGGGTATTGCCATCTCTGACGCCACTGGCCTCTGCCCATGCCCGGATGAGGCTGGGATAGTCGGGCAGGCTGTGCTCGGGGTGGTGCCTGATGGCCGTACGCAGTCTTTCGCTCCGCAGCAGCACCCCAACCGTTCGATAGAACGGCTTGCCCTTCAGCGAGGAGGCGCCCCAGATGATGAGGGTATCTTCCTCGTTGATGGAAGGAGGCTTGAGCCCCTCGTCAATCTCCTTCAGCCTTTGGCGGAGGTTGAAGAGCGGATGCCCCTCATGGATGCCGAGCGGCTGGCGCAACAGCCAAGCCCACTCCTCGTCACTCATCTGTCCGATGTCCCCGTAGTGGTGAATGAGGGCCTCCTGCCAGTACGCTGAGGGAGCATGGTGGCAGGCCCTCACCAAGTCCTGCACGCTCTTCACGGTCTTCAGCCAGTGGTTCACGAGGTCCAGATACGGGCATGCGTCCAGCACGCTCCCTGTGGGCAGTGGAAGCCGGGGCGGCAGAGGACGCGCATGATAGGGAATCTTCCTCCGTCCGCCGCTGCTGGGCATACCGCCCGTCTGTGTGTCGCTCATGGCCCCGCTCCTCTTGGGCATCGCAACAGGGCTGACGCTGCTGCCCGTGCGCTCCTCAATGAATCAACCCGGCAGGCGGCAGGCGCATCATCCCGGTAGCGACCCGCCAACCCGTGCTTGCCCCTCTGGGGCCCGTCCTGCCGGATACGTCCTCGGTGATGGAGGTGGCCAGCCGTCTTACTGTTTCCCTGTTGAGGAGACGAGTGATGGCGAAGCGCGTGGGTGAATCAAGCACGGGCCTCCTGCCACCCGCAGGGAACGCCGAAGTGCCGGACGACGGACCGAAGCCGATAAGCGAGGGGCCCCGTCGCCTTCCTGCCGTTCCCAGGGGAGTTGCCTGCGCGCCACCGCCTCCACCACCGCCAGATTTTCTCCGTCTCCCCCTTCCCATGATGCTGGGCCGTCCCGAGGGCTGGGTGTGTCGGCGATGCGTCGAGTGGTGGGAGTGGCATCCATATCGCCCTCCGACCGAGCAGGAACTGGACGCCCCCTGCGTGGAGTGCAGGAAGCCACTTGATGTCGAAGAGCGCGCGGTGGAGGTGAACCGCCTCCTGCTGGCGCGGCTCAGCGCGGGCTCGAACTTCCTGGCCCTGCCGGTCCCCTCAGTCCGCCAGCCGGAAACGTCCCCTGGCTCGACCACCCCGAACCCAGAGTTCGCCTGCACCGTGAAGGAGGCCGGCGCCATGCTGGGCTGCGGGACCACGAAGGTGTACGAGCTGCTGAATGAGGGCCGACTTCAAGCCGCTGAGAAGTTCGGCAGGAGGCGCATGGTGCTCAAGTCCTCCGTGGAGGCGCTGTTGCAGGCCGGAGGTATCTCAGCCCGGGCTGCACAGCCGACGAAGTCCGCCCCCGCCAAGTCCCGCATCAAGGATGCGAGTTCACTGGCGACTGCCATCGCGAAGCTGCCGGTCGAGTAGCAGCACGGGATCCTCCGGGTGCTCCAGGCGGATTGGGAGCTGGATCATCGGGGGGACCTTCACGCCCTCGTAGAACTTCTTGGTCGTCACCGCGGACTGGTGCCCGATGGTGGCCGCTATGCGGGAGAGCGGCACGCCGCCCTCCAGCGGCTTCACCTCCACCCCGCACTCCGCAGCCCAGGTGACGAAGCTGTGGCGCAGCTCCCCCATGCGCAGCGGCTCCAGGCCGATGGACTTCGCCGCCCGCTTCACCACCTGTCGGATCCACCAGTCCGCCGGAGCCGAACCCCGGGCCTGGAGGCGCAAGGCGGCGCCCAGGGCCTGCACATCCACGGACTGGACGTGGACCCGGCCCGACTTGTGGACGAACGTGGTGGTGCCCGCGATGGCGCCCTGCCCTTGCAGCACCTTCACCTTGCCCTCGCCGCGAGCCAGGCGGTCAATCTCGGTGCCGTGCATGCCGCACTTGGCATGGAGCATCAGCACGTCCCGCACCGGCTGCACGTCGGTGACACGGCCCGTCCCCTTCCAGCCGTACTTCTTGGACTCCCACCCCTGGATGGCGGCATAGAGGCGCTCCACGTCCCGCATGGAGTACCCCTTGTCCCGCATGGCCTTCTCCGGGCGGGCCGGCGGCACCTTCAGCGCGAGCGTGGGGTCCTCGGCCGTGGTGAGCACCGCCTCCTCCTCGCGCAGCCAGGAGAAGAACGACTTGATGGCCGCGATGCGGTGGCGCTTGGCGACGATCTCCTTCCTCGCCTCGTCGTACCAGCCGTTCAGCACCTGCTTGAGGTCCTGGAGCCGGAAAGTCCGCAGGTCCTTCTCGAAGAGCGCTTCCGCCCACTGCGCCAGGTAGTTCCGGACGTTCTTCCGGTGGCGCTCCGTCCGGCCCTGGCGCTTGAGGTGTTCGAGGAACCGCCCCACCCGCTCGGGGTCCATGTAGACCGGCGAGGTGGCGGCCTCCCGCTCGGGGGAAGTCCCTGCCGCCTGGGCCCTGGCGATGTAAGCGTCCGGGTCCCGCTTGAACAGCGCCAGCTCCCCCAGCGCGTCGTTCTCGTTGCCCACGGCAAGCCGTGTGGTATAGAGCCGCCCGTGGACCTGCTTTTCGAGGACCCACACGGTGCCGCCCTGCTTGTTCACGTAGGTCCGGCCACCGGCCCACTTTCCCGTCCACCGGGGCATGTCAGTTCTCCAGTCCGTACGAAGTCCGTACAAGTTGCACAACAACTGGAGAGGCAGTATTGAGGGAGTAGAAGTTCCGCAGTAAAAGCCGTAGGTTGCATCTCACTTACGGCCAGGTAGCTCACCTGGTTAGAGCGGCGGTCTCATAATCCGCAGGTAGTCAGTTCAAGTCTGACCCTGGCCACTACCCCGGCGTCACCTTCACGGTGACACCGGGGTTTTTCTTTTCAGGGCCCCTTCTCCAGCATCCACACGTGGCCATCTAGGTCCTTGAACGTCCCGGAGTAACCCCAGGGCTTCTGGCTCGGCTCGGCGGCGACTTCGGCGCCAGCCTCCCGCGCCTTGGCGAAGAGCGCCTCGATCTGCACCTCCGTCTCCAGGGACAGGCTCAGGATGCACTCCGAAGCGCCCTGCTCCGCGACCTTGTTGCCCCCCGCCACCCAGCCGAAGCCTCCGGTGGGGATGAGCATCAGGCTGACGCCCGCGTTGAGCGTGAAGTGGACGGGCTCGGGCATCGTGCCGTCCGCCGTCTCGACGACGAGGCGAAAGCCGAGGCCCTCTCGGTAGAACCGAAAGGCCCGCTCCAGGTCCCGCGTCGGCAGACTCACGACGACATGGGGACCGCGCGGTGCCGGATCCTTCGGGGAAGCTTGCGATGCCACGATGACCTCCAGGGAATGGGTTCCTGCGAGTGAGACGCCCCACCGCCCCCGGAATCATCGCCTCCCCCCACGAAAAAAGGCCGGGGCTCGACGCCTCCCCGGCCCTGGAACGGCTTACTGGCAGTCGCTCAGCGGGAAGACGTAGTCACGGCGCGGCGTCTGGCCGGGGTCCTGGTTGATGGCCGCGACGCTCAGCTCGCTGTAGTTCACCGTCGTGCTGCTGCCGATGACCATCTGCGTCTTCTGCACGCGCGTGGTGGACAGCACCACCTTGCCAATGGTGCCGCTCGGCTCGATGCGGTAGCAGTTCATGATGCGCGGGTCCACCGTGGACCGGCGGCACTGGTTGTACTGCCCCAGAATCTCGCGCTTCGTGTACGTGCAGCGACAATCCCAGGGGTCGTACTCCTCGGAGACGTACGCGGCCTCGAAGCCGGTCGCCGTCTGGACGACCTCCAGGTGCGTGCCGCCCTGGAACTCGTCACAGCGCAGCACCACGTCGCCCACGGCGCCCTGCTTCACTTCCGCCGTCTCGGCAATCACCTCGGCCTCGACCGGCGGGTCCTGCGGCTGGGCACCGTTGCAACCCGCGCCCATGAGGGCGCTCATCAGAATCATCGCGGAGAAACGAATGGGGGAACGCATTCCAGCTCCTGAAGAAAGGTCCGGGTCATCCCAGACCTCTCACATGGGAGCTTTTCCCGTGATGAAGCGCAATACACTTCTCCGTCACATCGTCCCATTCACACTGCGCGTCCCAGCCGTCAGGACATCCGGAGCGCCGTCCACAGCGACAGGGCGCCGAAGATGAAGAAGAGGCTGGCGGCGGCCCACCGCACCCAACTCATCTGCACCCGCCCGGCGAGCCGGTCCCCCAGGAACACAGCCAGGCCGTCCGACAGCATCATCCCGGCCGTGGTGCCCAGCGTCACCGTGATGGGCGCCTGATAACGCGCGGCCACGGCCATGGTGGCCAGCTGCGTCTTGTCCCCCATCTCCGCGAGGAAGAAGAGCACCACCGTGGTGAGGAAGGCGCCGAAGCGCGGCGGCTTGCCGCCATCTTCATCCAGCGTGTCCGGCTTGAGCGTCCACAAACCGAAGCCGATGAAGAGCACCGCCAGGAGCAGCGCCATCCACTTCGCCGGCACATGCGCGGACACCCAACTGCCCACGCTGGACGCCAGCGCGTGATTGGCGACGGTGGCGACGAAGATGCCCGCCAGCACATGCCACGGCTTGCGAAACCGCGTGGCCAGGGAGAACGCGAGCAACTGCGTCTTGTCCCCCATCTCACTGGCGGCCACCAACACGAACGAACCCACGAGCGCTTCCAACATGACGACTCCCTCGCAAACACAGGGCCGGGGTTCAGACTCGTGGGAGACGCCAGGGCAGCACGCGCGCACGACGGACCTCGGCCAGGAAGAAACGACAATCCCTGTCCGAAGGTCTCGTTCGTCTCGCGAACATCACGAGGTGGGGGCCCGGGCCGTTTCCAGCCAGTGTGTCGAGCTTCCCGCCGCCAGCGCCGCTGGCGTGAACTACTCCCCTAAGGCAAGCGGCGAAGTAGCAGCGCGATACCGCCCTGTCAACGCGAGGTGCGGCACGGCTCGAGCCCCTGGCCCCCGGCGCATTTTTTGACGGCGTGCCCGTCCGCCCGCCTAATGCCGCGGACAGGCAGGTAGCGGCCTGTAGCAGCCACGCCCGGAGGAAGTCCGATGCAGGATGGAAGCGCCAGTCCCCTGAGCCCCGAGGCTCCGTCGTCCCCGGCGGCCACGGAAGTGTCTGTCGACGTCCGAGGCCCGGATGCCGACATCGTCTCCACCCACGTCCTGGTCCCCGAGGAGCAGGTCCAGAAGCTGCGCGAGCTGGCGCGGCGGACCCGCATCCACCAGAGCGAGTACCTGCGCGAGGCCGTGGAAGACCTGCTCGGCAAGTACGGCCGCGGCACGCCCAAGGAGGAAGGCCAGTCATGAGGTCTGCCGCCGTCGCGCCCCGCGCATCCCTTCCTCGCACGCGTGAGCTGATGCCCGCTTCCATGCTGCGCGACGCCGACGCGGCCCGCCTGCCTCGCACCCGACTGGACTCCGAGCGGCCGGCCTCGATTCGCGAGGCCATCGTCCGCTGGTTGGATCAGGAACTCTGACACGATGCGTCCGGCCCCCACCTGGAGGCCGGACGTGACGCCGAGGTAGGCTCCGCGATTCCTTTTCGGAAGGAGCCCCACACCCCATGCGTCTCCCGATTGTCAGCGCCGCACTCGCGCTCGCCGCCGCCGGCTGTGCCACCTCCGGCTTCGACAAGCTCTACCCGGGCATGTCGTCCCATCAGGTCGTCGATGCCATGGGCTCAGGGCCCACGCGCGCGCAGGAGTTCCCGGACAGCTCCACCGCCTGGTACTACGGCGAGGACCGCTGCGTGCTGATGCGCGACGACAAGCTCGTCGCCAAGGCCACGACCGAGGACTCCACCACCATCACCACCCCGGTCGTCTCCGTGCGCGACAGCGCGAAGGCCCTGTGCGCGCCAGAGGGCTACGCCTCCTCGGAGAAGCGGGAGCAGGTCATCGACACGCCGTTCGGCACCCTCAAGGGCAACATCGACCCGAAGGCCGCCATGGAGAAGGTGAAGGGCGTGGTGACGGGCAAGAGCGGTGACACCACCCCCGCGAAGACGGAAGCCGCTCCCGCGGAGGCGGGGCAGGCGTCGTCGCCCACCCCGTAGGAAGCCGCATCGACACGACATCCGGGGCCGAGAGGCGGCCCCCGCGTCAGGCGGAAGGTGCCGCCGCCTCGCCGTCCTTGTCGTCCAGCTTGCCGGCGATGTCCTTGAACGACAGGTGCCCCATGGACAGCAGGATGAGGCCCAGGCCCACCTGCTGCACCGTCTGGCTCAGCCACATGACGTTGGCATAGGCCAGCCCGCTGGCATTCACCGCGGCGGCCGGAAGGAAGAGGCTCAGGCCCACCTTCGTGGCCGCCTGGAAGGTGCCCATCATCCCCGGCGCCGCCGGAATCATCAGCCCCACCACCAGCACGCCTAGCACGACGTAGGCCTGGAAGAGCGTCAGGTCCATGGGCTCGCAGACGGTGCCGGGCGCCGCGCCCGAGCAGTCGAAGGCGTTGGCCAGCATGGACATCCCCGCGCCATTCACGCCCCAGTACAGCGCCGTATAGAGGAAGAAGAGCGCGACCTGCCGCCCCTTCGGCAACTGCCGCATGGCGCCCACGAAGGTGTCGACGATGTCCGCTACCTTGTCCGCCACCTGCGGCGCCAGCCGGCCCACCGTGGCGCGCACCAGATTCACCGTGCGCTGCTGCTGCCAGAGGCCGAAGAGGAGGAACGCCAGACCGCCGCCGAACACCGCGAACATCAGCCACGAGCCCAGCTTGACGTAGCGAATCTCCGGCGTCTCCGTGGGCACGAAGAAGAGCAGCGCTCGCAGCATCGCCGCCACGAAGAGGCCGTCCACGATGCGCTCCAGCACCACGGACGTCATCGCCGCGCTGCGGCGGATGCCACTGCGCTGCGCGATGAGGAAGGGCCGCGCGAACTCGCCCAAGCGGAAGGGCAGCACCAGCAGCATCATGAAGCCGATGCCGGACGCCTCATTCAGCTTTCGGAACGGGACCTGCTCCAGGCCCGACAGAAGGCAGCCCCAGCGCAGGGTGCGGAAGACGTGGATGGCCATCAGGCAGCCGAAGTACGGCACCAGCCACGCGTAGTTGGCCGACTTCAGGCTGGCCAGCTGCGTCGCCCAGTCCGTGTCCCGGAAGGCCCACCACATGAAGAGAAAGGTGACCAGGAGGCTGGCCAGGAGTTTGACGGCACGTTTCACAGGGGCCGGGTATACCGTCAGTCCGGGTCGGACTCCAGTGACTCCCCGGCCAACAAAATCGCGGGATTGTCCCTCATGAGACGGGCGAAGCGCGCCTCCCCTGCCCTGCTCCGCAGCTCCGCCAGCGAGCGGCCCACCCAGACGCGGGCCCCCACGGGCCCATGCAGGTCCGTGGCGCCCACCGCATAGAGCCCGTCGTCCAGGAAGGCGCGGGACAGCTTCTTCGCCGTGCCGCCATAGCGGCCGATGAGCGCACCGATATCCAGTTGCAACAGTGCCCCAGCGCGCACGGCCTCCGCGGCGCGGCCCTTCCGCTCGAACTCCAGGCAGCGCTCGGGATGCGCCAGCAGCGGCACCACGCCCTTGGTGCGGATGCGGAAGAGGATGTCTGGCAGCGCCGGGACGGGCGCGGTGTAGGGCAGCTCCACGAGCACGTAGCGGCCCGGGCCCAGCTTCCGGGCCTGGGGCGTGCTGAGGCCTCGCAGGAAGGCATCGTCGAGCACGTTCTCCGCGTTGCGCCCCAACGCCAGCGGGATGCGCTCGCGCTCCAGGGCCTCCGCCAGCTCCGCACGGCGCACGTCCACCACCTCCACGGGGGCGTACTCGGGGCGCGCGTGTGGACTGGGGGCGACGGTGGAGAAGCCAAGGTCGACCAGCGCGCGCGCCATCTCCAGCGCGTCCTCCAGCGTACGTGCCCCGTCATCCACGCCGGGCAGCAGATGGCAGTGCAGGTCGACGAAGCCGCTCATGCGTCGCCGTGCTGGCGTGCCGGGTGGCTGTCGGCGGGCAGCTCGTCTTCCTGCTCATCCGCCTGCCGGTCGGGGACGCGGTACTCCTCGCCGAGCCACCGGCCGAGGTCCACGGCGCGGCAGCGCTTGGAACAGAAGGGAAAGGCAGCGTTCTCCCCGCGCGGGGGAACGGGCTTCTGGCAGATGGGACACGTCAGCGTGCTCATGATGGACGGTGTTCTAGATAAGCGTTGACGCTCTCGCGAGCCAGGATGTTTCGTGCCCGCCATTCCAAGGGAGGCGCCTGCCATGAAGGTCCTTCGCATCACCCGTCCGGGAGGCCCCGAGGTCCTCGCTGAGGAAGAACGTCCCGAGCCCGTCCCAGGCCCAGGGGAGATTCTGGTCCGGGTGCGGGCGTCCGCGCTCAACCGGGCGGACCTTCTGCAGCTTCGTGGTCACTACCCCGCCCCACCGGACGTGGCACCGGACATTCCAGGCCTGGAGTACGCGGGCGAGGTGGTGGCCGTGGGCCCGCGCGCACGGCGCTTCCAGCCCGGCGACCGCGTCATGGGACTGGTGGGCGGGGGCGCGTGGTCGGACCTGCTCGTCACCCACGAGCGAGAGGCGATGCCCATGCCCGACGGCATGGACTTCACCGACGCGGCGGCCATTCCGGAGGCGTACCTGACCGCGTTCGACGCGCTGGTGCTCCAGGGCGAGCTCAAGCCCGGCGAGACGGTGCTCGTCCACGCGGTGGCCAGTGGCGTGGGCTCGGCGGCGGCGCTCATCTGTCAGGCCATGGGCGCGCGCGTGGTGGGCACGGGCCGCAACGCGGCGAAGCTGGCCCGCGCGGCCGACTGGGGCGTGGCTCGCACGGTGCTGTGTGACACCAAGCCGCCGCGCTTCGCGGACGCGGTGCGCGAGGAGACAGGCGGCCGGGGCGCGGACCTGTGCCTGGACCTGGTGGGCGGCGGCTACGTGCCGGAGACGCTGAACGCCCTGGCTCCCCGGGGGCGGCTGATGCTGGTGGGGCTGGTGGCTGGCGCGGCCACCGAGGTGAACCTGGGCACGGTGCTGACGAAGCGGCTGCGTGTCACCGGCACCGTGCTGCGCAGCCGTCCGCTGGAAGAGAAGATCGCGCTGGCGCAGAGCGCGGAGCGGCATCTGTTGCCGCTGTTCCGCACAGGGGCGCTGCGGCCCGTGATAGACGCGGTGGTGCCGCGCGCGGACATCCGGCAGGCGCTGGAGCGCATGGCCGGCAATGACTCGGTGGGCAAGCTGGTGGTGCGGTGGGCGTGAGCCACATCGCACATTGAAGGAACGGACTCGATGACGGAGCAGCAGTTGGAGCTCGAAAAGCTCATCCGGCAGATTGACGACCTCCACTACATCCAGACCTATCACCGGGTCGAAATGCCGGAGGCCGAGTACCGGCAGAGCCTGGCCAAGGCGGAGCGCAAGAACGCCGAGGTGGTGGCTCAAATCCGGATACTGCTCGCCAGCGGCGTCAGCCTGGACTTCAAGACCATCAACGGGCACTCGCCGATGATGATCGCCGTGACCCAGAACAACGTCGACGTCATCCAGTTGCTCATGGAGTACGGCGCCGACATCCGGGAGGGTTCGAACTACGAGTTCCCGATTCACCGGGCCGCGGAGTTCGGCGCTGACCGCGTCGTGCGGTTCTTCATCGAGCAGGGCATCGACCCTCGGCTGAAGACGGAGGGGGGCAGGTCGGTGCTCTCCGTCGCCCGCGCCTCGCGGCACAGCAAGAACGTGGGCCCCCGCGAGCAAGGCGCTCAAGAAGGTGTCCAAGAACCCCTTCGTCCACCACGGCGACCTGGTGGTGGAGGGCCCCCTGAAGGTGCTGTCGCTCCTGGTGACGGGGAACCTAACGGTGAAGGGCAAGGCATCCAACTTCGAAGGGTGCCAGCTCTTCGTGGGCGGTGACTTCGAATGCGACAGCTTCCAGACCGAGGGCCCCGTCATCATCGGAGGGAACCTCAAGGCCTCGACCGTAGACGCCTTCTACAACGACTACAGCCTGGACGTCCGGGGCGTGCTGACGGCGGACCGGCTGGTGATTGAGAAACATCAGGTGCTGGCCGGGCGTTTCGACGTCAAGGAACGCATCGAGAAGTAACAGACCATTGCGCCCCGACACCGGGCCTTTATCCTGCGCCGCCATGGCTACCCACTTCGACCCCAGCGCCGCCGCCCAGCCGGACTCCGGCGTGTTCGGCCTCCCCCACTCCCCGGAAGAGGCGCACGTCATCCTCATCCCCGTTCCCTTCGAGGCCACCACCAGTTACGGCGGTGGCACGTCCGAGGGGCCGACCGCCGTCCTGGACGCCAGCCGGCAGGTCGACCTCTTCGACGTGGAGACGGGTCGTCCCTACGAGCGTGGCATCGCCATGCTCCCCGAGCCCCAGGAGCTGCGCGACTGGAACACCCGCGCCAAGGAGCGCGCCCAGGTCGTCATCGAGGCCGGTGGCATCCACTCCGGCGAGGCCGCGCTGATTCAGGCCGCGCAGGACGTGAATGTCCTCTGCGACCAGATGAACGAGCACGTCTACCGCACCACCAAGCACTGGTTGGACCAGGGCAAGCGCGTGGCCGCGGTGGGCGGTGACCACTCCATCTCCTACGGCATCATCCGCGCGCACGCGGAGAAGTACCCCGGCATGGGCGTGCTGCACCTGGACGCGCACGCCGACCTGCGCGTGGCCTACGAGGGCTTCACCTGGTCCCACGCGTCCATCATGTACAACGTCGCGGAGCGCATCCCCGGCGTGAAGACGCTGGTCCAGGTCGGCCTGCGCGACATGAGCGCGGAGGAGCACCAGTACATCGCGGACTCCAACGGCCGCGTGCACGGCTTCTTCGACGCCACCCTCCAGAACAAGCGCTTCGACGGCGTGCCCTGGAACCGGCAGGTGGATGAGATGGTCGCCCTGCTCCCGAAGCAGGTCTACCTGTCCTTCGACATCGACGGGCTGGACCCCGTGCTCTGCCCCCATACGGGCACCCCGGTGCCCGGCGGACTGTCCTTCGCCGAGGCCGTGGCCCTCATCGCCGGCGTGGTCCGCTCCGGGCGCACCATCGTGGGCTTCGACCTCACCGAAGTGGCCCCCGACCCCGATGGCGGCGAGTGGGACGGCAACGTCGGCGCCCGGCTTCTGTACAAGATGATTGGCTGGATGCTGAAGTCGCAGCAGGCCTGACGTCTCGCCACGCCCCTGGAGGCTTCAGGCCACACCGCCAGGAGCCTCCATGTCGACCCTCCTCGTTTGCCCCCTGCCCGAGCGTGGGCACATCAATCCCTCGCTCAAGCTCGCCCGGGCCCTCCAGAAGCGGGGGCACCGGATTGTCTTCTGCGGCATCCGGGACACCGAGGCGCTCATTCGCGCGGAGGGGTTCGACTTCGAGTGCCTCTTCGAACACCTGTTCCCCCTGGGCTTCCAGGATGAGGTCAAGGAGCGGGTGAGTCAGTGGAAGGGCCTGAAGCGGGTGCGCTACCTGCTGCAGGTGCTGCGCAAGCAGAACCAGATGTATGAGTCGGTGCTCCAGGGGGAGCTCGACGCCATCATCACCCGGACGCGGCCGGACCTGGGTCTCACGGATGTCCTCCTCCCAGAGCCGTTCCTCGTCCTCCGCGGCCACCAGGTTCCCACCCTGGTGTTGAACACGAGCATCCCCATGCGGTGGGAGCTCATGACGCCGCCGCCGACCTCCAACGTCATCCCGGATGGCCAGCTCTCCGGCGTCATCCGAGGCGCGCTCGACTGGGGCCGCATCCTGTTCGCATCGAAGATGGAGGATTGGCGTAGCTGGGTCGGACTGGAGCCGGCGGACCTCCGCTACCGGCACGCGTTGGCGCGCAAGTACGGCTATCCGCCCGAGCATCTGGACTTCGCGGGGCGCCTCAGCGGCGAGCACGACCCCATGCTCGTCCTCTGCCCCCGAGAGTTCGTGGAGTTCAGTGGCGTGCAGCTCTCCATCGACGTCCACTACACGGGGCCGTGCATCGACCTGGAGCGCAAGGAGCCCGACTTCCCTTGGGAGCGGCTGAGCCCGGAGCGCCCCCTGGTCCTGTGCTCGCTGGGCACCATGGCCATGCCCCCCGAGCAGGCCCGGCGTTTCCACGAAGCCGTCACCGAGGCCGCGCGGCGGCGGCCCGCGTGGCAGTTCGTGGTGGCCACCAATGAATGGCGGGAGACGCTCCCTGGCCCCGTCCCGAACAATCTCGTGTCCGTGACGCGCGTCCCCCAGCTCCAGATGCTGCGCCGCGCGTCCGCCATGGTGACCCACGGCGGCTTCAACAGCGTCAAGGAGTGCATCTACTTCGGCGTGCCCATGGTCGTCCTGCCCGTCCAATACGACCAGCCCGGCATCGCGGCTCGCGTCGTCCACCACGGGCTGGGGCAGCGCGCGGACCTTCGCACACTGACGCCCGACACCCTGGTTCCGCTGCTCGACGCGGTCGTCGAACAACCATCGTACCGGCGCGAGCTGGAGCGCATGAAGGCGCGCTTCCAGGCGGCGGAGGATGAGCAGGCTCTGGTGGACGCCATCGAACGGCACCTGCCCGGGACGAGCGCGTCAGGTGCTCCTGGGCAGCATCAGGCTGAACGTGGAGCCCTCGCCGGGTCGTGACTGGACGGACAGCGCGCCCCCTTGCAGGCGCACCAGCTCCGAGGCCACGTACAGCTCCGGTCCGCAGACGCCCTTCGCATCCGTCCGGAAGGGCGTGAAGAGGTGGGCCAGCGCCTCCGCGGCCAGCCCCGGCCCCGCGTCCTTCACGCGCACCGTGAGCTGTGTCTGGGAGACTTCGAGCGCCACCGCCGCGTCCCCCTGCCGGACCGCGTTCGCCAGCAGCACGTCGAACACCTGCCGGATGCGCGGCGGGTCCACCTGCGCGTGGACTGGCTCCTTGGGAGCATCCAACGTGACGTGTGCGCCATGTGCCGCCACCGCGTCGCGCAGGTGCTGGCCCACGTCGGTGTCGATTCGCTTCAGCGTCGCCTCGCCCGAGGACAGCCACGCCAGCTCGCGCAGGTGACGCCCCACGGCTTCCATGGACTGGAGCTGCGCCGCCAGCGTGTCCAGCGCCGCGCGGTCCACGGAGGGCGTGCCTTCCAACCGGCGAAGCTGCTCGCGGGCCGTTTCGAGCGGGCCCTGGAGCGCCTGCGCCACCCACTGCCCCAGCGCGCCCAAGGGGGACGCCGCGTGCGCCTCCATCCGGGGCTCCGGCGAGGCGGCCAGCGATTTGTGGATGACCGATTCGAAGTCGGTGATTTCAAAGGGCTTGTGGAGGAAGGCGAACGCCTCCGGCGCGCCCTGGGGCAGCACCGCGCTGAGGAGGATGACGGGCACGTCCTTGAGCTGTGCCTCCTGCTTCATCCGGCGACAGAGCTCCACGCCGCTCAACCGCGGCATCATGTGGTCCGTCACCACCAGCTGAGGATGCCGGGCACGCGCCAGGCCGAGCGCCTCCTCGCCATCCCGCGCTCTCAAGACGTCGTGGCCCAGGTCCTCCACGACTTGACTGAGAACCTCCAACACCGCTGGCTCATCGTCCGCGACCAGGACGAGACTCATGCTTCCACTCCCTCGCCTCGGCACGCCGCGACTGCTTGCGCGCCGCCAGGATAACAATCCACTCCCACGGTGTACTGAGACCCCGAGAGGACGTGCATCCCAGAGATGCAATCGTTCATGGATGACCGGAGTGGTTTATGAAGAGCGAGACACCGCATCCAGGGGGCCCGGGTAGGCTGCGGCCTTCCCAACAGTCAGAATGTCCTTCGCTCGACAATCCCTGGCGGTGCACGGAGGGTTGGAATGAAGCACGCAGTCATGAGGTGGAGCCTGCTGGTGGTGGCCCTGCTGACCTCGGGCACGGCGAACGCGGACCTGGCGCGGCGGCGAGACGCCATCGTCGAGGTCGTGCAGAAAGTCTCCCCCGCCGTCGTCTACATCGGCACCGAGCAGGAGGTGGAGTCGCGCTTCCGTGGACGCCGTTCTCCCCTGGAGGAGTTCTTCGGTGGCATGGGCGCGGAGCCGGAGCGTCAGAGAATCTCCGGCCTGGGCAGCGGCGCCATCATCGACCCCAGCGGCATCATCGTCACCAATGACCACGTCATCCGGGGCGCGTCCGCCATCCACGTCATCCTGGCGGATGGCCGCTCGTTCGAAGCGGAGGTCATCGGCAGCGACGCGGCGAACGACCTGGCGGTGCTCAAGGTCAATGCCAAGGAGGCCCTCCCCATCGCGAAGCTGGGCACCAGCTCCGACCTGATGATTGGCGAGACGGTGGTCGCCATCGGCAGCCCGTTCGGCCTGAGCAAGACGGTCACCGCGGGCGTCGTCTCCGCGGTGGGCCGCACCTTCCGCGCCGACAATCGCGTCTACAACGACTTCGTGCAGACGGACGCCGCCATCAACCCGGGCAACTCGGGCGGCCCGCTGCTCAACGTGGATGGGGAAATCATCGGAATCAACACCGCCATCTTCGGCGGCGGCGCGCAGGGCATCGGCTTCGCGATTCCGGCCGACAAGGTGCGCCGCATCGTCGACGAGCTGACCCGCTTCGGAAAGGTGCGCCCGGCGTGGGTGGGCATCGATACGGCCGACCTGCCGGTCCGCGTCGCCCGGCAGCTCGGGTGGGACCGGGCCTATGGCGCGCTGGTGACGGCGGTGGAGACAGGGAGTCCGGCCGCGGAGGCGGGAGTGAAGCGCGGGGACGTGGTGGCGGAGCTGGGCGGCTCGCGCATCCAGGACGCCGAGGACTTCGACACCCGCGTGCGCGGCTACCCTGCCCGCTCCGCCTTCCCGGTGGTGCTCTTCCGCGACGGCGGCCTGCGCACCGTTCAGGTGACGCCGGTGGAGTTCCCCGCTCGCATGGTCGAGGGGCTGGCGTGGGAGCGGCTGGGACTCCGCGTAAAGGAGATTCGCGGCGGCCTGGCCGTGTCCGGCGTGCGTCAGGGCTCGGCGGCGGCGGACATCGGGCTGGAGCCCGGAGACATCATCCTCCGAGTGAACAACCAGCCCGTGACGACGAACGACGCCTTCCGGGAGGCCCTGCTCACCGCGCGACGGGGACGTAGCGTCCTGTTGCTCGTGCGGCGCGGGCGCTACGGCTACCACGTGACGCTGCCCTTCGAACGGGAAGCAGGCTACCGGCTGTAGCTGCCGGAAAAGGGCGACGGGCTCCCCGTATTTCAGGACCCGCGTGACTCGCACTAACATGCGGTGTCATGAGTTCCGTCCGTTACCAATCCCTTGGTCCCCTGCTGGCCGGGGAAGGCTCACGCGCCTTCCTCGGACTCGCCCTGGAGGACGGCGCGTCTCCCCGTCCCGTGGTGCTCATCTGGGCACCGCAAGATGTCGTGCAGAACCCCGAGCTGAAGGCGACCCTGCGTCGCGAGACAGCTCGCGCGCTCGTCTTCGAGCATCCGCACATCCTCCGTGTCCACGCCCTGGCCGAGCAGGATGGCGGACTGGCCCGTGTCACCGAGTTCGCCGACGGCGAGCCCCTGCGTCGCCTGCTGGAGGCCCACCCCCGCCTGCCGCCGCACTTCGCGGCGCTCGTCGTGGCGGATGCCGCCGTGGGTCTGCACTACGCGCACGTCGCTGGCAATGACGACGGCACGCCCTTCGTGCACGGTGACGTCCGGCCCGAGACGCTGATGATCTCCTTCGGCGGTCTGACGAAGGTGACGGGCTATGGCGCGCTCGGCGTGGCTCCGCGTGAGCGCGGTGGCAAGCGCGTGAAGAACCGGCGTTTGTACAGCGCGCCCGAGCAGCTCCTCGGTGGACGCGAGGCGGTCAACGTCCAGTCGGACGTGTTCCTCCTGGGACTCGTGCTGCACGAGTGCCTCTCCGGGAAGATTCCCTTCAAGGATGCGGCGGACCCGGACAAGGCCGTGCTCACGCGTTCGCTTCCGCCCATGGCGCAGGACGTGCCGCTGAAGTTGGACGCGGTGCTGCGCCGGGCGACGGCGAAGCGGGCCAAGGAGCGGTATCCGACGGCGCTCGCGTTCCGCGAGGCCGTGGTGGAGGCCGTCGGCTCGCTGCCCACGCATGCGGAGTTCTCGGAGTTCCTGTCGAAGTACTTCCCGCCCGAGAGCGAGGCTCGCGCGACGCGGCGGCGGGTGATTGAAACGGGCATCGCCGAGGTGATGCAGAAGGCTGGCATCTCTCCGCCCGCCGTGGCGGAGTTCCTCGCGCGCGGCGCCCTGCCCCCGGGATTGATGCCCGCGAAGTGGCCGGAGTTGCCGGGACAGTTGCATGCCTCCGGCTCGCCTGATGGTTCGGGGGCGCAGGCTGGGAGTGGCTCGGCGGCCGGTGGCAACGCGCAGGCAGCATCGGCTGCGGGCAGCGCTGGGCAGTCCGGCACTGGTTCGGCGGGGGCCCAGACGCAGTCCGGTGCGGGTGGTCAGGCGCAGGCTGGTGCGGGTGGCCAGTCTCAGGCTGGCGCGCAGGCCCACTCCGGCGCGAGCGCACAGACTCAGTCCAGTGCAGGTGGCCAGTCACAGGCGGGCGCAAGCGCACAGGCCCACTCCGGCGCGGGCGCACAGCATCAGTCCGGCGCAAGCACTCAGGCCCATTCAGGCTCAGGCGTACAGGCGCAGTCCGGAGCGGGCGCTCCTGCACAGGCTGGTGCAGGCGCACAGGCACAGTCCGGCGCGGGCGCTCCTTCGCAGGCTGGCGCACAGGCCCACTCCGGCGCGGGCGCACACCATCAGTCCGGCGCAGGCACTCAGGCGCATCCCAGCGCCACGGGCCCGGGAGCCTCAGCAGGAACCGCTGTGCCCACCGGCCCGACGGGCACGGGCGCACACGCGGCCCCCACGACGCCTCCTGCCGCGCAGAAGCCGTCACGTAGCTGGATGGCCTTCGTAGGCGTCGGTCTGGCGCTCACGGTGGGCGCGGGGGCCGTCGTGCTCAGCCGGCTGCCCTCCAACATCGAGTCCGAGCTCGAGGATGCGGGCGTCACCGACGCCCTGCCCGTCGACGCTGGCGTGACGTTGGATGCGGGCCCCGTGGACGCCGGCATTCCCATGGGCACGCTGGACGTCACCGTGGACCCGCGCGTGGAGGTCTCGATTCCTGGCCAGTACCTGGGCCGCACGCCGGTCTCCGCGGCCGTGCCCGCGGGCCGTCACGTGCTGACGCTCAGCAACCCGGTGCTCGGCATCCAGACGACACGGGTCATCACCGTGCCGGCGGGTGGCCGTTCCTCGCAGCAGATCTTCCTCAACAAGGGATTCGCGAACGTACGCGCCCCGGAGGGCGCCATCGTCACGGTGGATGGTCGGCTCATCGGTGCCGCGCCCATCGAGGAACTGGACCTGTACGAAGGCACGCACCAGCTCCTGGTCATCGTGAATAACTCCCGGTGGCAGAAGACGTTCAAGGTGGAGCCGGGCCAGCGCGTCACCTTCGACGTCAACTTCGAGAACCCCGAAGAGGAGTAACCGAGGTAGCAATCTCCGCGGCGTGAACACTCGTTTCACGCCGCGGTTGCGGTGCTTTCGGGGCGCGACCAGACTCCCGCGCCCATGAACACCTCCGCCACCGAGTTCGACATCATCGCCTGGGGCGCCACCGGCTTCACCGGGCGACTGGTCGCCGAATATCTCGCAAGGACCCAGGACAGCCACCGCGCACGGTGGGCCCTGGCGGGACGCGACCTCGGCAAGCTGGAGAAGGTCCGGCAGGGGCTGGCGGCGATTGCGCCCTCCTTCGCGGAGCTACCGCTGCTCGTCGCGGATGCACGCGACGCCGCGTCGCTGGATGCCCTGGTCCCTCGCACCCGCGTCGTCTGCACCACGGTGGGCCCCTACGCACGTTACGGCAGCGAGCTCGTCGCGGCGTGTGTTCGGGCTGGCGTCAGCTACTGCGACCTGACGGGTGAAGTGCAGTGGATGCGGCGAATGATTGACGCCCACCACGAGCAGGCGCGGCAGAGCGGCGCACGCATCGTCCACACCTGTGGCTTCGACTCGATTCCGTCGGACCTGGGCGTGTTGATGATGCAGGAGCACATGCGGGAGCGCCACGACGGCCACCTGGACGCCGTCCGCCTCTACATGGGTCCCATGCGCGGAGGCGCCAGCGGTGGCACGGCCGCGAGCATGGTGCAGGCGATGGAAGAAGCCTCAACGGACCGCTCGGTGCGGCGAATCATGGCCCACCCCCATGCGCTGGACCCCGTCCCAGGCCGCTGGCGGCCCGAGTCCAAGGACGCGCTGGGCATCCACTACAGCCAGGAGCTGGGCCAGTGGACCGGCCCGTTCTTCATGGCGACCGTGAACACGCGCGTCGTCCGGCGCAGCAACGCGCTGCTCGGTCACCCGTGGGGAGAGAACTTCCGGTACGCGGAGGTCGCCAGCTATGGCGCCGGGCCCAAGGGCCTGCTGCGCGCCACGGGCGTCACCGCGGGCCTGGGAGGCGTCGTCGCCGCGATGCAGGTGAAGCCCCTGCGCACGCTGCTGGAGAAGAAGGTCCTGCCCGCGCCGGGTGAAGGCCCGTCACCGGAGGCCCGGGAGAAAGGCTTCTTCGTCGCGCAGCTTCGCGGCGAAGGCACCTCCCCCCGCACGGGCAAACAGGTGCGGCTGAAGGGCAAGGTGGCGGCGCAGGGAGACCCGGGCTACGCGGCCACGTCCCGGATGCTCGCCGAGTCCGCGCTGTGCCTCGCCTTCGACGACAATCCGACCACGGGCGGCGTGCTCACGCCGGTCTCCGCCATGGGCATGCAACTGGTGGAGCGGCTGCGCCGCGCGGGCATGACGTTCCAGGTGGAGGAGCTGTCCACCTGAGCCATTCCGCCGCGAGCGCGCGACGTCCTACGCGCTCTTGCGGCGCCGCATCATCGCCTCGTACGAGCGGCCCACGCTCTGCGAGAGGATGAGCAGCTCGCCCACGTCGGGCGGAGTGAGCTGGTCCGGGCCGTTGTCCACGTAGAGCAGGTGCACGACCTTGCCGCGCACCAGCAGCGGGAGGATGACGGCCGTCTTCGGGAACCCGTCCCCCAGCAGCTTGTAGAACACGCCCATGGCCGCATCACGGCGGACGGGCCCGATGTAGTGCGAGCGCGTGTCCCGCACGAGCCGGAAGGTGCTCTGCTCCCGAAGCGGCACGCCGATACGGCGCACCACCGCGTCGCGAACCCCCACCCCCATGCCGTGCCAGCCCGTCACGAGGCTGCCCTGCACCGACAGCAGCAGGTTCCGCTTCCACTTGCCCAGCGCGAAGCGCAGCACCGTGCGCGCCACGTCCTCGCGGTCCGAGCTGCGCGCCAGCTCCGCCTGCGCTTCCGCGAAGGTCAGCGGCGTCGGCGGCGGCTCCGGCGCGCGCGGCACCTGCACAGGCGGTGGCGTACCGCCCAGCTCGGGCGCCGGGGGCGGCACGGGCGGCTGAACCCTCTGCGGTGGGACAGCGACGGCCTGAGGTGGCGGCGGCGGAGCCACGGGCACCTGCGGCCGGACAGTCGCGGGCGGAGGCTCGGGCGCGGCCTCCAGCACCTCCACGCCGGTGATGATCTCCTCCTCGCCCATGTCCCCGTCATAGTCGGCGCCACCGCGCAAGGCGGAGGCGTAGACGGACTGGAACTCCTCCTCGCTCATCAAGTCTGGCGGCGTCTCCGCGGCCTTGGCCAGCTCGGCCTGCGAGCCCGCCGAGGGACGCGGACGCACCGCGTTCATGTCGATGGCGCGCAGCGGCCGGAACGCCTTGCAGTAACGGCGCAGCAGTTGGTTCATCCGGAACTCGGGGATGACCACCGGCACCACGCGCTTGCCCGTCTTGAAGGCAATCGCGTCCAGCGTCGAGAAGTCGTGCGGGTTCACGACGGCGATGCTCAGCCGCGTCGCGTCCACCCGCATGGGCAGGTACTCCTTGTCGTCCGCATGGTTCGAGGAGACCAGCTCCATCGCCTTGGGATCCGGAACCATCTCCCCGGACGCGAACGCGCTGTTGTGGACCTTGCCCAGCGCCTTCGCCAGGTCCACCTCCGACAGCAGGCCCAGCTCCACCAGGTTCGTTCCCAGCCGCCCGCCATGCACCACCTGGGCCTCGAGCGCTTCCTCGAGTCCCTCGGCGGTGACGAGACCATCCTTCAGGAGCTGCTCACCCAGGCGCATGGGGCCGCTTGTAGCCGTGCCCCGTCCCGCTCCGCAAGCACACCCGCACCCGTGGGACGGTGCGTCTAGTCCTCCGGGTGATGACTGAGCGCCACGCGGTTGCCTTCGGGGTCCCGGACGTACACCGACCACCGCGTCTCATGCTCCAGCGGCACACCCGCGCGGGTGAAGGTGTCGACCACGCCCGCCCGAGCGGCCTTCGGAATCCGGAACGCCAGCATCAGGAGGCCCGGCGCCTCGTGGCGGAACGGCGTGGAGACGGGCTCGCCGCCCGCCGCCTCGATGGCCAGGAAGCCGCCCCCAGGCACGCCCACCCAGATGCTCCGCAAGGAGCCGTCCGGGCGGAGATGACGGGTCAACTCCGGAAAGCCCAGCAGGTCTCTGTAGAAGCCGGTGACACACTCGATGTCCCGCGCCTGGATGGCCACGTGGTGGAAGCCCTGAACGTCCATGACGCGGATGCTATGGTCTGCGCGCCCATGGCGCGACTGCTCATCGTCGAAGACAACCACGAGCTGGCCTCCCTCATCGTCGCCCTGGCGCAAAGCCGGGGACACGACGCGAAAGCCGCGGCCACTGGAGAGGCCGCGCTGGAGACGCTCGGCCCCGGACAACACTGGGACGCGGCCCTGGTGGACCTCCTGCTCCCGGACATCCGGGGCAGCGAGGTGCTGGCCGCGCTGCGTGCCCATGGCATCCCCGCCATCGCCGTCAGCGGTGTGTACAAAGGGGACCGTTTCGCCCAGGAGGCCGTGCAGGTCCACGGCGCCCGGAGCTTCTTCGAGAAGCCGTTCGAGCTCATCACCGTCATGGAGGCCCTGGAGCAGGCCGGTGGCGTTGCACCTCAACCCCGCGCTCCCCCGCCCATCGCGGAGAGCGTGCTGCTGGACGAGCTGCTCGATACCGAGGACCTCATCGTGCTGGAAGAGTTCCCCCCTGAGCCCAGCGACGCCGCCGAGCCCCTGCAGGTCGTCCCCAGTACCGACCCGTTGCCAGAGCCCGCGGACACGGAGCACGCCCTCCCCCTGCCCTTTGGCAGGCGCGAGCAGGTCTGGAGCGAAAGCACCGCGCCTTCGACTCCGCCGCCGCCCAAGCGCGCGCTGCCCGACTGGTCCCTGGGCGGCGTCCTGGAGGACGCCACCGTCGCGCGGCTGCTCAACGCCTATTACGAGGCCCGCCACCACGGCGAGCTGAAGCTTCAGCAGGGCCAGGTGCTCAAGGTCGTCTACTTCGAGTCTGGTCGCGTCGTATACGCCGCGTCCAACCTCGCCGCCGAGCGCTTCGGCCGCTTCTGCATCCGCCAGGGCGTGCTGCCCGAGGCCCGGCTCGCCGAGGTCGCCGCCTTCGCGAAGGAGCACGGCCTGCGCACCGGCGAGGCCATGCTGCGCATGGGCTTGATGGACGCGGCCCAACGAGAGCAACTGCTGGTGGAGCAGGTGAAGGAGATCATCTGGTCCACCTTCACGTGGAAGGAAGGCGGCTACGGCTTCAGTGCCATGCGCCCCCGCCGCACGGACCTGGTGAAGCTGTCCGTCTTCCCCGGTGACCTGGTGCTGGAGGGCGTGGCGAAGACGGAGACGCTGGTGACGCTGCGTCGGCACATGCCGCGCTCGCGCCGGCTGTTCCCCACCGCCGATGCGCCCTATGGCCTGCACGAGCTGAAGCTCGAAGGGGCCCAGGCCCTGGTGCTGGCGTATGCGGACGGCAGCAAGACGGTGGAGGACCTGCTCGCCCTCACCGACCTGCCGGAGCGGCAGACGCTGGCCACGCTGCGGGGACTGGAGCTCCTCGGTGTACTGGAGGAGCGGCCCGACACGCCGAGCCGCCGTCACCGCATCAGCTTCGGGCTGTAACCACCGCCCTACTTCCGGCGGCGCAGCACCCGCGCCAGCGCCGCCAGCCCGAAGACGGCCGCGCCCGAACCCCCTCCCGAGCAGCCGCATCCCGACGTCGGAGGCGGCACCGCGGCATCCCCCGAAACAGGCACGCCGTTGAGGGTCATCTCCCCGCCCAGCCGCGGCGTGGACAGCAGCGGCGAGCGGCCCACGTACGTCAGCGTCTGCGTGCCCTGCGCGGGCAGCCGGATGTCCTCCACCCGGAAGCCACCGTCCGCCGCCCGCGCCTCCACCGCGACGCCGTCCAGCTTCACGCTGCCGGGCACCCACTCCAGCCCGTCCACGTTTTCCAGGTAGTGGAGGCCGCCGACCTCGCACTCGGAGGTGTTGCGCAGCTCCACCACCACGCCCACCAGCCCCTTCTCCGATGCCGTGGGCGACTCCATCGCGTGACGCACGTCCACGAAGCGCTCGGAGGTAATCGGCAGCACGTAATCCGTGGTCGCGGTGTTGCTGCCACCCGCGTCGGCGAGGACGCGCAGGGTGATGGCCTGGCCCACCAGCGCCTCCAGCCCTGTCTCTTGCGTGCTCACCGTGACGCTCGGGCCCGCCAGGGAGACCTCTGACAGCGCGGGCCCCGCCACCTGGGACCAGGAGATGGCCACGTCGCCGCAGGCATTGGCCGGAATCGTCTGCGTCAGGGTGGCGCTCGCGCCTTCGCCACAGCGTGCCACCAGGGCCCCGGCTTCAAGCGCTCCCAGCCGCGCCGGCAGGGGCTGGTTGGGAATCTCCACCTGGGCACGCCCGCCCTCTCGCACCGGCCCCTCACTGTCGTCGAAGAGCTCGCCGCGCACGCGGTAGGACTCGAGGGTGCAGGAGCGCGGGAGCGCGGGGCGCCACGTCCCGGGTACCGGCACCACCGCTGAATCCAGTGCCTCGCCGCCCAGGGTCTCCAGGAACATCCGCGCCTTCAGCGTGCGCGCGTCCACGCAGTTCAGCGACGTGTCCAGGGCGATGTCCACGTCCCCTTCGCCCGACGGCACCACGCCCAGCTCCAGGCTGCCCGTGGCCACGTCCTCCAGGGAAGGTTCCACCCGAACGCGGAGCTCGGCGTCAGCGCTGTCCTGCGTGCCACCGCCGGTAACGGGAATGCGATTCCTGGCGGTGAGGGCCAGCGTCCCGTGCGCGCACTCCGCGGCCTCGACACGCAGGCGCTCACTCGACACCGGCGAGTGCAACGTGACGGCCGTTCCGTCCGCGGTCCTCACGGTGACACCGTCGGGAATGCCCGAACCGGAAGCGCTCAGCCGCCACTCCGTGTCCACGGTCGGCAATCCGGACGTCCCCTCGCAGGTGTGCAGCGCATCGGGGACCACGTCCACGCTGGCCCCTGGGCCCGACGTGAGCGTCCGCTCCCAGCCCGAGGCGAAGGGCACCAGCGGCCGGCCCCAGGGCGCGACGTCCACGGTGAAGATGGCGGCGGCGCTGGACGTCAGGCCGCCTTCATCCACGCCACGGACCTCGTACGCGTAGCTGGTACCCGACTCCTGGCACAGCACCTCCGGCGGCGTGAAGGTCGCCTGGGCGCCGCCATCGGTGGAGAGCAGCGGTGCGCCCGACTGTCCTGAGACGGGAGACCAGACGTAGCGCACCGCCGGACAGGCCTCGCTCGCCGGCTGCGCGGTGAACACCCGCGACGCGCCCGACGCGGTGGTCGACTCCCGTGAGGGCAACACCGTGGGCCGCTCGGGCCCTTCGGTGTTCACCACCCGGTAGGCCACCGTGGCCTGCACGTCGTGGGACGCGAGCCCGTCCGAGGCGTAGACCCGCAGGAGCCCCTCTTCGTCCTTGCAGACGGGCCGCTGCGGAACGAGCGTTACGTCGAGCTGGTCGGGGTGCTCCACGATGTTGACGCCAACCAGGTCGGCGCCCGGCGTTGACGATGCATCCACCGACACGCGCACCGCATCGGAGTCGGCGTCGGTGGCGGAGAACCGAGCCGTCGCCGTCCCCGTTTCGTTCACCACGATGGGCGAGGGCCCCACGTCCAGCACGGGGGCGTTGGCGTTGAAGTACGTCACGACGTTGAAGCTCGGCTGGTCCAGGATGAACAGGCAGAACGAGGAGCCGATGCACGACACCTCGAGCGGCGTCGCCTGCGCAGCGCCCGGAAGCGCCGAGCCCTCGAAGACCGGGTGGACCCGCCACTGAGTCCCCGCGTTGTCCGCGCTGCTCGCGGGCACGGCCCCCAGCACCACGGGCTCCCCGCTGGGATCCACGCCCACCGCGAGGCCAAAGCCTTCGCCATGGACGCTGCCGTTGCCCGTGTTCACGTCCACCGAGGTGATGCTGACGTCGCTCATGCCGTCGGGCAACATCACGGCGGAGAAGGTCGTCCCGGCCGGGTCCAACTGTCCGCGGAACAGGCCGTCCGAATTGCCGAACAACGCGATGGGATGCGGTCCGCTTCCGGCGAAGAGGTCCACCGTGAGCGGAGCCTCGCTGGTCAGGTGCGACGGCACGACCATCTGCGCCTGACGCCTGTCCCGCGTGTACCAGAGGAACTCCGTCCGGGTGACACCGGTGACACTGAAGAGCGCATGGGGCGCGCCATCCGAAGTCTCCACCACGCCCAGCACGTCCGTGGAGGACAGGAGGCCCGCGCCGGCGCTCAGCAACGTCCAGGGCGTGGGGCCTGCGAGCCCCGCTGACGCCGTCAGCAGTGAGAGTCCACCGTCAGAGAGGGCCACCGCGGCATAGCCCGTACCAGACGGGGTGTGCTTCACCCGCCGGATACCCACCACGGTGTTCACCGGGTCCGGGGGGATGATGTTTCCAGCCGCACGGCAGTTCTGGTGACTGATGACGTCACCCGGGCGCACGACGACGGCGAAGCAGCCCATCGGAGACAAGAACGTGCCGAAGACGTCGCTGTGCAGGAAGACGGCGGACTGGATGCCGTTCTCGAACAGCTCCGTCTGCGTCGAGGTGCTCACCGAGTAGCTGCCCGGAGCGAAGACGTCCACACTGCGGGCGATGCCCGGCACCTCATTCACGTCCCAGTCGGCGCGTGCCGCGGTGGCAACACCCAGGCAGAGGCTGATGATGACGAGGGGACGCACGGATTGCTCCTAGTAGGCCACTTCGGCTCGCAGGTAGAGCCGGTCCTGATTGTCCGACGAGTCGGGGGACAAACCCAAGCCGCTGAAGCCCAGGAGTGTGTACCCGGTGGCCAAGCGCAGCCGTTCATCGACCCGATAGGCGACTTCCGCACGGAGCGCGGTCAGCCGCTCGCCCTCGGGAGACGCCGTCCGCCGTGCCAGCTCTGCCCCCAGCTCCAGACCGCCCACGATTCGCACCGCGGGACGGAGGGTGCCCGTCCACACCCAACGCCCCGAGTCCTCCGCCCGGGTGTGCCCCGCATGCAGGCCCGCCGCCACGGAGAGCCGGTCGCCCAGGCGCACCGCTGGCAAGAGAGAGAGGGTCTGTAAGGCCCGGTCTCCGAAGGCGGACCGGACGCCGGGCAACAGCTCGCGGGTGATGCCGTAACGCGCCACCACCAGCCAGGGCCCCGGCCGCCACGCCACCGCGGCGTAGCCTTCCACCAGCCGCGTCTCCAGCACGTCCGCGTTGACGGTGCGCGCGAAGTCCACCCGCCCGGAGGCCGTCACGTCCTCCAGCAACTGCGCCTGCGCGGCCAGCGCCACCACCGCTTGCAGACGGTCCACCGCGGTGGCCGCGCCTCGCTCCGGCGTGCCCTCCTCCCGGCGAAGCTCCACACGCCCGTCCAGCCGCAAGCGCGCCAGGACGAGCTGCCCGAAGACACCGCCCGCCTCGCGCCGCAGTGGGCTGTCCACGTCCAACAGGCTGCGCACGCCGCGCTCGTAGCGCGCGCCCACGCTGAAACCGCCCGTCACCTGCTGCTGGAAGCCCACGGCGCGAGCCAGCCGCACGGCCGTCGCGTCGTGCGAGCCCACATCCTCCACGAAGAGCGCGGTGCCACTCTCCGGCAGCTCCGTGCGGGCGCCCGTCAGCGTCCGTCCCGCGCCGAAGTCAGGGCCGTCCACGTCGACGGAGTAACCGCCGTAGAACACGTCCTGCCCCCGCCGCGACTCGACGTTGGCCCACGCCCGGGGGCCCAGCTCCGGTCCCCAGCCTCCGAACACCCCAGCGCGCGTGGTCCGGTCCACCTCGACATCCACGCCCGCGGACGTGAAGGTGTCATCGAAGCGTCCGGGCCCTTCGCCATGCAGGGCCAGGGCCTGACGGTGCGCTGCGCGAAGCTGAAGCCGCTCGAACACCCGCAGCGAGCCCGCCACGCCCGCGGAGGTGCGACCGCCGAAGAGCGTGGGCCCCACGCCCGCCACCCGCGCCGCGTTCAACCGCGAGTCACGGACCTCCGCACGCACGCCCCACCGTGCCTCTTCCCACCCCACACCCGCGGCCAGGACGCGAGCGGAGAACGGGCTGTCCACGAACGGCTCACGCGGATCGGCCGAGCTCCGCTCGTCCGCCAGCAACGTCAACCGGAGCCGGCCCAGCGGCTGGCTCACACGGATTGACGACTGCCGGAAGCGCGCTGCGTCGGTGTGTGCGCCATCGGAGAAGCCCCGCCCGCGCAGGCGGAACGCCGCGTTCACCGTGCCCTCGCCGTGAAGCCCGGGGCCTGAGAGCTGGAGACTCAGGGCCTCCGCGCCGGTGCCCACGTCCTGCCGGGGACGGATGAAGCTGAGGCCACCGTCATCCGAGACGCCGAAGAACGAAGCATCCACGGCGGTGCCACGGCTGGACGCGACTTCCGCCGCCATGCGGTAACCACCGAGCGCCGTGCTCGCGCGTCCCGTGTAGAGCGTGTACGGCCGTCCCTCCCGGCCCTCGCGTACCGCGCCCAGTCCCACCCGCGAGCCGCGCCACTCGCCCCACACCTCACCGCCCGCTGTGTCGCCCGCGTCCGCGGTGCGCAGCGCGGCGTAGTCCACCACCAGCACCGGCTCGGGTGACTCCGTGGGCGCGCTGGTCCGCAGCCAGGCTTCGCCCGCGAGGAAGGAGAGCGGACGCGCCAGGAGGATGCGGCCGGCGAAGTAGTCGATGTCGTAGTCGATGCCGCGAATGAGGTGCCGCTCGCCCAGCGGCAGGCCGGTGACGCCGTCCCGCAGCTCCACGCGCACCAACTCGGAGCCCTCCGCCACCGAGGCCGCGCCCAGGTAGTAGAGGCTTCCGCCCGTGGCGCGCAGCTCTTCGTGCGCGGGCACCGCGGACACCTGCCGCACCGGGTCCGTCAGGCTCCCGCCAAACGCCTTCACGCCCACGCGCGCCGCCTCCTCGCCGGCATGAACCTCCGCGTAGGGGCCGAAAAGCGGACGGTGATAACGGCCCACTTCACGGTCGTGAAGCTGCGCGCGGTAGGTGCCCAGGCCCGCGCGGCCGTGCTCCGCGTGGCGCGCCTCAAACCGAAGACGTGCCTCCGAGGCATTGGGCGTCAGTGACACCGAGTCGTCACCCCACTCCGCGGGCGCGAGGTCCGGGTCGGCGGCGCGGTCGAAGCGCTCCGGCATGCGCGGGCGGAGCCAGTCCGGCAGGCTGGCACCGTTCAACGTGCGGCCATCCGTGTCGCGCAGGTCCAGCTCGCCCACCAGGTCCACCGCACCCAGCCGGAGCTCCGCGTGAGCAGAGCCGCGTCCCCGCAACTGCACGTCGCCATTTCGCGGCGCATAGGTGGCCTCCAGGTCCAGCAGGCCCACGGCGAAGGGACGTACCGCGGCGACAATCTCCAGCGTCTCGTCACGAGGCGGAGCATCCGGCGGCGACAGCCGCACGGACACCTGGTTGCGCCCCGGGGACAACACCACCGGGACATCCACACGGCCTTCGGGCCCCACCACGACTTCGCCCTCGGGCGTGCGGACGCGCGTCCCCACGGGCGCCTCGACCTGCACGCGGGAGGCGCCACTGGCCGCGGGCGCGTCACTGCCCGCGGGCAACTGGAGCGTGGCGAGGGGCAGCATCGGCCTGGGGGCCACCAACCAGCCGCCGTCACGCGGCACCACGTCCACGCGCTGGCGGTACAGGCGCACCGTGCCCTGGGCCCCCGTGGCGGTGATGGACAGCGGGTTCTCTCCCGCGACGAGCGGCACCTGCGCCTGCCATGCGCCCTTCTCGTCCACCTGGGCTGCCACCCCTGACACGGTGACGGCGTCGCCTGCGGAGGCTTGTCCTGCGACACGGAAGCGCACGACGCCCTGCCCTGGCGCGACTTCCGCCATGGGCGGTGTCTTGGTGAAGGAGAGCTGCACGGGCGCGGCTTCCACCGCGACGCTGCGCACGGCGAAGTCCTGGAGGACGACGGCGCCCCAGGGGACCTCGACCGTCGCCGCCTCCGGGCTGACCCGGCTGGAGACCGGCAACGAGCGCGTGTCCACCTTCAACCGCTGACGCCCTGGCCGCAGGTGCAGCCCCCCCACCGAATCCGGCACGCGGGCATCGACGCCGGTGATGTGGAAGCGGCCCCGCGCGTCCGTGCGGACATCGCGGCCGGTGGTGAGCACCAACCGCACGTCGGGCAGGCCCGGCTCATCCGCGCCGCACAGCCCATCACCGTCCACGTCCTGGCACACCCGGCCCGCGATGGTGGAGGCCTGCGACGGAGTGTCCTGCGACAGCGCCTGCGCCCAGGTGCTCAGCGGCACCAGCATCGCGGCGGAGAACAGGCAGGCCAACATTCGCATCATGGGCGCACCTCGGCCAACGCCGTGACGCCCGTGGCGACATCCGCGACGGAGACACTCACCGGTCCCGGCGCTCGCACGGTGAAGGAGGTGCGCCCCTCCTCCACCCGCTCATCGGCTCGCTGACCACCCGTCAGCGAGACGAACACCTCGCGCCCCGTCAGCACCTGCCCGTTTGCATCCTCCACCCAGTACGTCACCCGAGCCCCGCTCACCTCGAGCCGCACGTTCACCGGAATCTCAGGTGCCAGTCGCACGCGTTGGGACGCGGCGGACGACACCAACGGGCGCTCCAACGGAAACACAGGCCCATCCGGGCCCAACACGTGAACCGTCCGCGTCAGGCCCGTCCACACGCCGTGCGAAATCTCCAGCGTTCCCGCGCGCGCGGGCCCCAGGCGCACCGTGCCGTCCGTGCCCGTCGTCACCTCGCGGCCATCCACACGCAGCGGCTGGCCCGGCACCGGCAGACCCGCCAGGTCGGACACGCCCGCGTACAGCTCGCCCGCGGCCCGCCACACGGTGATGCGCGCCGGCTCATTGCCCGAAGGCCCCCACGCACGCGCACGCAGGTCCACTTCCGTCGCCGCACCCGTGGCCGGCGGAGCCCAGGCGCTGATGAAGGTCCCCGGCTGTCGCTCCTCCGTCGGAGCGAAGGTTCCCACCGGCGCGCTCAGCTCCACCGTCGCACCCGGCCGGGGACGGTCGAAGGCATCCCGCGCCGTCACCTCCACACGCGTGCGAGCCCCGTGGTGCACCAGCGATTCACCCACTTCGAGGCGGGTCGTCGCGACGGGCCCCTGCACCAACTCCAGCGCCGGAGACTCGCGCGAGCCGGGCCCGCGCTGAGGCCACGCAACCTCGATGCGCTCGTCGTTCACCAACTTCCGCGGCGCGGTGTAACGCCACTCCAGCAATCCTCCCGGCGCGCGCGTGGGGCCGCGCAAGGTGCCGTGGCGGACCTGCGTCGTGACGCGCGCATCGCCCACGGGCTGGCCCATGGCATCACTCGTCGCGCAGACCAGCCGGGCCTGGGACACGCCGTCCGAGGGGAGCCGCTGCGGCTGGAGCACACAGGCCAGGCCATCCGTGGGCGGCAGCCTCAGGTCGATGGGCATCCGCCGCACGTTGCCCACCTTGTCCACCACCCGCCCCTGCCCGATGCGATGTCCGGGCGGCACGATGATGGGCACCCGGAAGCGGCCGTCATGCCCGGCCACCGCCGGACCGAACGTCTGGCCCGCGATGTCGATGGCAATCTCCGCGTCGGGCTCCGTCGTTCCCGGCAGATTCACGGACGCGGCCAGCGGAACGAGCACGCGCCCGTAAGCCCCATGCACCGACTGAGGACTGGGCCACGCGGAGAAGGCCACCAGGATGGCCACTTCGGGGTAACGCGTGTCCGGCAGGACGTAGCGCGCGCGATACGTACCCGGCCCCGTCCGCTCCAGCCCTTCCACGCGGCCCACGCTCACCCGCACCACGGGCGGCGCGCCGCTGTCATCCGCGGTGCCATCCGGCCGGACCAACTGGACGGTGAGCCGCGCTTCCGTGTCCTTGCCCTTCACGGGTGCGGGCGGCTCCAGCGCCAGCCGTACCTCGGCGGCTGGTGGCCCCAGCACGTAGCGCGCCTGGGCCGACAGTCCATCCACGCTCGCGCGGACCACGACGTCACGCGCGCCCGGACGCGGCGTCACCACGAACGTGCGCAGCGGCGGCTCCGTGGTGTCCTCTCGCAGCTCCGCGCCGTCTGCCTGCACCGAAGGCTTTCCCATCGGAACCGGACGGCCCGCCGAATCCTTGCGGACGAGCGCCACGGGGAATCCATCCGGCGCCACGGCGGACGACGGCCCGAGTATCTCGAGCGTGTCCGCCCAGGCCGGGGCACACAGCAGCAACAATCCGAAGAGGAGAAACCGGTTCAGGGCCGCGTCAGTCTACAGGGCACGGTGGCTGTGCCGAAGCGCCTTCCGCATCCGCGCGCTCGGGCGCAGCCAGCACGCCAGCAACAGGATCACCCCGGAAAGCGTCAACGGCCCACCGCCCGTGCTACAGCCCCGAAGCGCTGTGTCATGCACCGGCCCTTCGGGCACGAAGGTCGCCGGCGACACCGCCGAGGACGAAGATGACACCGCCTTCAGCGCACGCCCCGGAATGACGCGGGCTCCCGTGGAGGTGTCCGCCACGGGCTGACACACGGTGGGGGGACCATAGACGCGCAGCCGGAAGGCGCTGCCGGGCTTGCCGGAGATGAGCGCGGCCAGCGAGTTGTGCCCATCCAGCGGCGCGCGCGTGGCCACCAGTGGAACCCCCTGCTTGAAGCGAGACGGGTCCACCAGCTCGCGGCCGTTGATCCACACCCAGCCCGCGGTGGAGTCCTCGCCGTTGTAGCCGTTGTCCACGCACAACACGCCCTCACCCGTGCCCGCGAACCCGAGCGCCACGCCGTTGGGCTGGCCACTGGTGCGCGCCACTTCCAGCGCCGCGAGCAGCGGCCAGGTACCTGGCCGCGCGCAGACCGCCTCGGGGGACGGCGTGTCCACCGCCGCGAGCTTGCACCCGGGCTCATCATCCAACTTGAAGGTGAAGGCATGGACGTTGAAGTCGCCGTTCTCCGAGACGGTCCACACCACGCGCACCGTGCCGTCCGCATCCACGCTCAGGTCGGTGAGGCTCTCGTTCTCCGGCGTCTCGGTGATGGCGTAGAGCGTCTCGGTGCTCAAGTCGTAGAGCACGATGTCGAAGTCGTTCTTCACCGGGTCCCTGCGTTCGAAGGCGATCAGCGAGCCGCTGATGCTGGGATTCGCGTCCATGCCCGGCAGCGCCAGCCGCTGCTCCGTGCCGCCGTTCAGGGGCTTCCAGTAGATGTCCCGGTCCGTCACGCCATCGAGGGTCCGCGTGCTGGCGTAGACGGCGATGTCCCCGTTGGTGTCCGGCTGCGACTCCTCGCCCTCGCTGCCCGTCAGCGCCTGTGAGCTGAAGCCGTAGGCGCTTCGCCGCGCCTGCCAGATGTCGCAACGCAGGCCCTGCTCGTCGCACTTGGCCCAGACCACCGTCGAGCCATCCGGCGACACCGCGGGCGCACGGTCCTGGAACGTGTCATCCGTGAGCCGGGTCAGCGTGCCCTGGTCCAGGTCATACACGGCAATCTCCGGCTGCGACGTCACGCCGGTGTAGCCGAAGTCCTGCCACGCCACCGTGCGGCCGCCAATCACCGCGGAGCGCCGGCTGCTGCCCGCCTCCGGTGCCAGCTCCCGCGGCGCCGCGTCCACGGCCACGTCGAACGTGTAGATGGCGCTCGACGTACTCACGCGCGTGAAGACGATGGTGCCGTCCGAGATGTCCGACACGAAGTCGAACGCGCCCCCATTGGGGATGGCCGCATCCGCGGAGGTCCGCAGGTCGTGGTAGCGAATCTCGCTCGTGCCGCGGGACTCGTTCGTATAGGCCACCAGCGGTCCGCTGACGTGCGGGTCCGTCTGGTCACCCGGGCCGCCGGCCACCACGTGCAGGGTGCCCGTCAGGGTGCGGAGCTCCGGTGTGGAGGCGAAGGCGAGCGGGGAAGACAGGCAGCAACTCAGGGCCAGTGTCCGCAGCATCGGATAGGACCTCCCGGGGGTTCCGAAATGAAGACCCATGCCCCGCCCAAGGCGCAGTGGGCCCGGAACTTGTCCGGTGCTGACTTCCCACGGCGGTCACGGCCGGCCGGACTTCAGGCCCCGCGGCTTTGCGCACCTGGGCTTTCGCCCGGGATTGCCCTTGAACAGGAATGAATCCTCCCCGAAGTGTAGGGAGCCCCCTCGCCGTGGGTCAAGGCGAACACCCGCTCGCACCCACGGCTGCTGTGTCACTCGTCGCGCGGCTGATTCCAGATGTTCTCGGTATCCGTCTTGAGCGGTGGCGGCGTGGTGTCGACGACGACGTCCTTGCTGTCCTTCTGTTGCGTCCGCCCCACGCCATAGGCCTGGACATCGACGGTGTTGCGGCCTTCGCGAAGAACCACCTTTCGCTGGAAGTTTCCCTCCGCATCGGATTTGACGCTGACGCCATCCACCTCCACGCGGCTGCCCGGTGACGTCTGCCCGCGCACGACGAGCTCACGCTCGCGGCGGGTGCGCTCGGTGGGCCAGTCCACCTTGAGCAGGAGACTGGTGGGGATGGGTGACGGCTCCGACGGCGCCTGCCCCGGGCGGACGACGGCCTGCTGTCCCGCGCGGACGATGACGACCTTGCCCTGACCGAGCAGCGTCACCTCGCCTTCACGCGTCCCCACCGCCACGGTGCCGTCGCCGTTGTTGCTCATGGTGAAGGCACCGGCCTGCTGCAACGTGGCCTTGGCGTCCGCGTTCGCCGCCTTCACCTCGAAGGTGTGACGCTGCCCCGGCCGCACGACGGCGGTGGCCATACCGCGCGAGAGAAGGATGCGGGACAGCGACTCGGTCAGCTCGTCCACGGAAATCTCCGTGCCCGGGTCCATGTGCACTTCCACCGCCTCGCCGCCAATCAGCATGGCGTACGAACCGTCATCGGTGCGCACGCGCTCATCCCGGCGCAGCGCCATGCCCACCGTGGCCTCGCGCCATGAGCCGTCCGTGTTCTGCACCTCCACCTTGCCGGACACCTGCGTGAGCTCCAGCACCAGCGGCTTCTGCGCCACGGGCGCCTCGACGACGGGCGGCGCGGCGGGAGGAAGCGGCGGCGGAGGTGGCGGGCGCAGGAAGACGAACCACCCCACTGGCAACGCCGCGAGAATCAGCACGAGGCCAATGAAGAAAGGCGCCTGACGGCGCGATGGGCGGGAATCAGCCATGGGCAGCCTCGTTAGCTATCACAGGCCCCCCAAGGGGCCTCACGCCTTCGGCAGCTTCACGGTGAAGCAACTGCCCTGCTCGACTTCCGAGCGGACTTCGATGCTCCCGCCCGCTTCCGTCACCACACGCCAGGCCACGCTGAGCCCCAACCCCACGTTGGACCACACGTCCTTCGTCGTGAAGAAGGGCTCGAAGATGCGGGAGCGGACGTTGGGGGCAATCCCCTTCCCCGTGTCCTCCACCTCCAGGAAGCCGAAGCCGCCGACTTCGCCCGTGCGCAGGGTGAGCCGCTTCTCGGGTGAATTCAGCATCGCGGTGCGCGCGTTGGACACCAGCGCCAGCACCACCTGCGACAAGTGCCCCGGGTCGGCACGCACTCGCGCGAGCCCGTCTCCCAGCACGCTGGTGAGCGCCACGCCATCGCCGCGAAGCTGATGCTCCGTGAGGCTGAGCGCGTCACGCACCACCGCGTTGAAGTCCACCGGCCGCAGCTCCGCGCGCTCGCGCTGCTGGGAGAAGCGCAGCAGGTTCTGGGTGATTTCCTTGCAGCGCTTGGCGCTCTGCTCGATTTTCCGCAGCGACTCCAAATCCGGGTCGGCGGCGCTTCGGTCGAGCATCAGCAGCTGCACGTTGCCGAGGATGCCCGCCAGCGGGTTGTTGATTTCGTGCGCCACGCCCGCGCCGAGCTGCCCCACCGCGGCCAGCTTCTGCGCCTCCACCAACTGCGCCTGGGCCGCCTTCAGGTCCGCGGTGGCCTCCTCCACGCGAACGCGCAAGTCGTCGTTCCAGCGCAGCATCCGGGCACGGGCCGCCTCCAGCTCCTCGCCCATGCGGTTGAAGGTGGTGGCCAGCTCGCTCAGTTCATCCTGGCCGGAGACCTTCAAGCGCGTGTCCAGCTCGCCACGCCCATAGGCCTCCGCGCCGCGCACCACCTCCGCCAGCCGCACGTTGAGGCGGCGCGTGAAGAGGGCTCCCAGCCCGAGCAGCACCAGGAAGGTGGCGCCAATGGACAACAGCACGGTGCGTCGCATGCCATGCACGGGCGCCAGCGCGGTGGACTCATCCACTTCCACCAGCACGTCGAAGCGCATGCCGTTGGGGACGCGCGCCACGCTGACCCGCCGGGCCGGTGACTCCACGCGGAAGCTGCGCACCAGCGCCGTCAGCGGCAGCGCCGGGGCCAGCAGGTGCGCGCTCAGCTCCGGCGCCAGTGCCTGCCCCCGGCGCTCCGACGCGGTGCTGGCGAGCACGCGCCGCTCCTCGTCCACCAGGTGGATGCGTCCCAGCCCTTCGCCCAGGCGCCTGCGCAGCACCGCCTCCAGCGGATGGAGCACGACCTCGGCGACGGCGAAGGGCGCGCCCTCACCTTCCGCCAGCTTCACCGCCACGGCGACCGCCGAGCGCCCGTCGTCCGAGTGCACGTACGCGCTGCCCAGCGCCGCCTGGCCCTTGCCGCCGCCTCGCAGCGTCTGCACGGGAATGGAGCGCACCAGCCGGTCCAGGGACTCCAGGGAGAAGGCCGGGTGCCCGTCGATGGCCTGCGCACGGAAGACGGGCGCGCCCAGTGGCTGGCCCTCCGAGTCCAGCTTCAGCACCGCGCTCACCGCGGGAGACTGGCCGTAAAGCAGCCGCAGCGCGCCCTGCGTCTCCGCGTCGCTCGCGGCCTGCCAGTCGATGAGCTCCGCCGAGCGGGCCAGCGCGTCCACCACCTCCATCATGGTGGCGCCCACGGACTCGGCGGTGGCGACCGCCTGCGCGCGCTGCTCCGCGTCGATTCGGGCGGCCAGCTCGGCTTCGGCGCGCGAAAGCAACAGGAAGCCGACCGCGGCCAGGGGAAGCACCGTCGCGGCGAGCATGAACAGGACGAGTTGCTGGTAGAGCCTCATCCGGCCACGGAGCGTACCACCCGCTCCTGGTCACTGCGCAGGAAGACGGAGCCCGCAATCGCCTTGGCGCGCTTCTTCATGTCCGCGGCGCGCCGCGCCAACTCCGCATGGTCCTGCGTTCCGTCCGTCATCACCGCCACCACGGACACGCTCATGATGGGGAACTGCCGCTTCTCCCCGTAGCGGTCCTCCGCCTCGATGTGGCCGCGCTCCCGGTCCTGCCGGTCGTAATAGAGCGGGATGATGCGGTCGAACGTCTCAATGGCCTTCTGGCAGATGCGGTCCACCGACTCCGGCGAGGTGATGAAGACGAAGTCGTCACCGGCCACGTGGCCCAGGAAGTCACCGGGCGCGCCGTCCTGCGCGAACACCTCGCGCATCAGGTCACCCGTCTGGCGCACCACGCCGTCCGCCTTCGCGAAGCCGTAGTAGTCGTTGTAGGCCTTGAGGTTGTCCAGGTCCAGGTAGCAGAAGGCGAAGGGCCGGCGCGCGGAGAGGCGCCGCTGCACCTCGCGCTCGATGGCGGTGGAGCCCGGGAGCTGCGTGGTGGGAGAGGCCGACAGCTCCTGCTCCTTGCGCCGCATCACGCTCTCCACACGAGCGCCCAGCTCCAGCGCGTCGAAGGGCTTGGTGAGGTAGTCGTCACCGCCCAGCTTGAGCGCGCGCACCTTGGAGGACGTCTCCGCGCGGGCGGAGATGAAGATGACGGAGATGTGGCCACCGGCGCTCTCCGCCTTGATCTCCTCCAGGAAGACGAAGCCGTCTCCGTCCGGCAGCGTCACGTCCAGCAGCACGACGTCCGGTCGGCGCTCGCGCAGGGAGCGGCGTCCCTCCTCGATGGAGCCCGCCAGCGCCACGTCGAAGCCGATGTTCTCCAGCACCTCGCGGCAGATGGCGGCGATCTTCGCATCGTCGTCCACCACCAGCACGCGGCCGTGCGCCGGGCCCTGGCGGCCGCGCACCAGCGAGTCCACCGTGGCCAGCAGCTTGTCCGGCGCCAACGGGCGCACCAGGAAGGCATCCGCGCCCGCGCGGAAGGCGCGCTGACGCTCGTCGAAGGCGGAGGACACCAGCAGCGGCGCGCGGCGCGTTTCCGGGTCGTGCCGGAGGATTTCCGCCAGTCGCAGCCCGTCCACGTCCGGCAGGCGCACGGACACCATCACCGTGTCGGGGGCATACCGGCGCGCGGCGGCGAGGCCGTCTTCCGCGTCGAAGGCCAGCCGCACGTCGTAGCCACGCCCGGTCATCAGCGCCTTCGCGATGAAGGCCACCTCGGGCTCGCCATCAATGATGAGCACCCGGCCGCGGCTCTCCTGCCGGCGCGGGAGCTGGATGGCGTCCGCCACGTCGTCGCCGCGGCGCAGCTCCGGCGGCGGCTCGGTGGGCAGCACCACCATGAAGCGCACGCCGTCCGTACACGGCTCGCACCAGATGCGGCCTCCGTGGGCCTCCACGATGTTGCGGCAGATGGCCAGCCCCAGGCCGGTGCCTCGCACGGTGCGGTTGGCCTTGGTGCGCGCCTGCTCGAAGCGGTCGAAGATGCGCTCCAGGCTCTCCTCCGCGATGGGGTCTCCGCTGTTCCAGCAGGACACCACCACGTAGCCCGGCAGGCTGGAGGTGGCGTGGATCTCCACCCGCACCTCCCCGCCCTCCGGGGTGAACTTCACTGCGTTGTTGAGCAGGTTGTTGAGCACCTGGTCCAAGCGGTTCGGGTCCGCAAGGACGCGCAGCGGATGGCGCGGCAGCACGGGCTTCACCAGCACGCGCTTCTCGCCAAAGGCCGGGCCGTACTTCTCCACCACCCGCTGGACGAGCTCGTCGAGGTACGACACCTCGAAGTTCATCCGCAGCCGGCCCTTGGCGAACTTCGACAGGTCCAGCAGGTCGTCCACGATGGCGTTGAGCTTCTCCGTGGAGTCCCGCGCCAGCGACAGGTAGCGGCGCTGCCGCTCGTTGATGTCGCCGGCCATGAAGTTGAGCACCAGGTCCAGCGCGCCGGAGATGGACGTCAGCGGCGTACGCAGCTCGTGGCTCACCATGGAGACGAACTCATCCTTGCGCTCCTCCAGCCGCTTCTGCTCGGTGATGTCGCGCAGCACCACGCACACGCCACGCAGCGTGTTGCGCGCGTCCGTCACCGGCGTCACCGTCGTCTGGACGTGCCGGTCGAAGAGCTTCACCTCCTCGCGCAGCACCTGCCCGCCGCCGTACTCCCAACCGCGCACCAGGTGGAAGGGCTGGAAGCCCAGGCGCTCCTCCATCAGCCGCGTCGTCTGCTCCTCGGGGTTCTCCCCCGCGTGCAGCAGCCGCCGCGCCGCCGGGTTCATCACCACGATGTCGTTCTTCTCGTCGGTGAGGACCACGCCGTCGGCCATGGACTCCACCATCCGCTCCATGCGATGGCGGGCTTCCTCCTCCGCCGAGCGCAGGGACTGGATGGCGTCCGCCGTCTGGTTGGCGAGCACGTCCAGCAACACGCCGTCGTCCTCGGAGAAGGCGTCCGGCCGCTGGCTGAACAGCGACAGCATGCCCACCGGGCGACCACCGGCGACCAGGTTCACCGTGAGCTGGCTGGGGTAGACCGACGGCGCCGCCGCGTCCTGGGTGGTGGTGCCCGCCACGCGGGTGATGACGCGGTCCTCGGGCAGCAGGAGGCCGCTGCTCTTGCGGTACGCACCGAGCATGGACTCCTTCACGCCCAGCAGCGCCTTCTCCCCCACCATGCCCTGACAACGCAGCCGCAGCGTCGCGCTCCGCGCCTCGTCCGGTGCGATGAGCGCCGCGCCGCAGTCGTACGGCAGCACGCGCGCCACGGCGATGAGCACGCGGTCGATGATGTTGTCGTAGCTGGCCGGATCATTCGCGCTGGCGCGGCTGACCTCGTACAGGACGAAGAGCGCCTCCACGCGCTGGTGGAGCTGGCGGATCAGCCGCTCCTTGTCCTTGCGCAGCTGCGTGTACTCCACCGCGTTCTTCACGGTGATGAGCAGGTCGTTCACGTCCCAGGGCTTGGTGATGTACCGGTACACCTGCCCCTGGTTGATGGCCGCGATGATGTCGTCCGGGTGGGTGTACCCCGTGAGCAGCAGCGCGGTGACGTCGAAGCCCTCCGCGCGCGCGGTGGCCACCAGTTCGATGCCCGTCATCTCGGGCATCCGCTGGTCCGTGATGAGGACGTCCACCGGCTCCTTTCTCAGGATTTCCAGCGCGGCGGAACCGCTTCGGGCCGTGAGGACGCGGTACCGGCGCTGGAACATCCGCGTGAGGATGTCCAGGACGTCGGCCTCGTCGTCGACGAAGAGCAGCGTGTGGCGGAGCTCGGACAAAGCGGCCGAAGTGTACGTCGAGTTCGTCCCCCCACCTCAAGAAGTGGGAAACAGGACGGAACGGGGCACACCGCGAGTGTGCAGGGTGACACCGGACGAGTTGACTCTACACGTCTGTTCAGGGAGAGTGACACTGAAAGCCTGTTGCCTGGGGGGAACGACTCCCCGGCAGGACGGCAGACGAGTGAGGGAGCGCATGGAAGAGCTCACGGAACGCCAGCGCGAGATTCTCAGCTTCATCGTCAAGGAGACGGAAACCCGGGGCTTCCCGCCGACGATTCGCGAAATCGGGGAGCACATGGACATCCGCTCGACGAACGGCGTCAACGACCACCTGAAGGCGCTGGAGCGCAAGGGCTATCTGAACCGGGGCGAGCAGCAGAGCCGCTCCCTGGTGGCCACCAAGCGCGCGCGGTTGCTGCTCGGCCTGGGGGCTCGCAAGGACTCGGGCATGGTGGAGATTCCCCTGCTGGGCAAGGTCGCCGCCGGCGCGCCGCTGCTGGCGCAGGAGAACATGGAGGACTCCGTCAAGATCGACAGCTTCCTGCTCGGAGGTGTGAATGGCCGCGAGGTCTTCGCCCTGCGCGTGAAGGGGCAGTCGATGATTGACGACGGCATCCACGACGGGGACTACCTCTTCGTGAAGAAGACGCCGTCCGCCCAGCCGGGTGAAATCGTGGTGGCCCTCATCGAGGACGAGGCCACGGTGAAGCGCTACTACCCGGAAGGGGACCGCATCCGCTTCCAGCCGGCCAACGCCACCATGCAGCCCATCTACGTGAGCCGCGCGGAGTTCCGGTCCACGATGATTCTGGGCCAGGTGGTGGGCGTGTACCGCAAGCTCCAGGGCGGCCGCACCCCGTAGTCCACCCCACCCGTCCCGGGCCGTTTCCTGGCCCGGGCGTGGCTCAAGGGCACTTCTTCAGGGTGGCGTCAGCCGCCGTCGCCCGCGCGCAGGCGGCCTGCAGGACGCCGGTTTCCTTGAGTTCCCGCGCCAGTTGGGCGGTGGCGACGTGCAGCTCGGCGTCCTTCGCGTGGTCCTGCTCCGCGCTGAGGTTGGCGAGGATGCGCAGCGCGTCCGGCTTGCGGTCCATGGAGGCCAGCAGGCTGGCCAGCTCCCGCAGCTCACGGATGTCCTGGCCGGACACGGACTCCAGCGCCGCGGCCAGCTCCTCCTTCGCGGCCGAGTCGTCCTTCCTCGCCAGGTGGATACGGGCCAGCGCCACGTGGACGATGGCGCGGTCCTTCACGCGCAGGGACTCCTTGTACGCGCTGATGGCGTCCCCGGGCTTGTCCAGCTTCATCTGAATTTCGCCGACGAGCTCCCAGAGCGTGGGATCCCGAGGCGAGCGGCTGGCGGCGTCGCGGTAGGCGTTGGCGGCCTCGGTGAGGCTGCCGGCGCGCACCAGGGCGTCTCCCAGGGTGGCGAGCACGTCCGCGGTGTGGATGCCGTCATCCACGGCCTTCTGGGCAGCGGCCAGCAGCTCCGGGTAGCGCTGCTTCGAGGACAGGACGTCCAGCGCGCGCATGATGAGCGCGGACTTCTGCTCCGGGGAGGGCGCCGCGTTGGACGCGAGCGTGAAGTGCCGCACGGCCGCGTCGTGGTCACCCTTCTTGAGGTCCAGGTCGCCCAGCGACTCCAGGGCGTTGAAGTCCTGAGGGAAGAGGGCCAGGGCCTTGCGCAGTGAGCTCTGGGCTTCGACCACCTGACCCAGCTGCGTCTGGATGAAGCCCAGGCGGCTCCAGTTGGTGGAGCGCTTGGGCTCCAGCTTGAGGGCGGCCTCGAAGGAGGCGGCGGCGTCCGTCAGCCGGCCCATGGAGAGGTACACCTCGCCGCGCGCGGCGGGCAGGCGCGGGTCGTCCGGGGCAATCTGCTGCATGGCCTCGAAGGAGGCCAGGGCGGCGTCGAAGTGGCCCTGGAGGTACTCTGCGGTGCCTTTGACGTAGAGGCCCTCCGCGTGGTCCTTCGGTTTGACGCGAGGTGTCTCGTCGTCACAGCCCGTCAGGGCGAGCAGGGCAATCAGGGAGAGGGCGCGCGGTCGCGGGAACATGAGGGGCTCCGAGGCTCAGAAGTGGTACGCGATGCCTGCGTTGAGGTCCAGGTTGAGGCCGTCTCCCAGCTTCGATTCCGAAAGCCCCAGCACCGCCTGCGCGATGTTGGTGCCCAACTCGACCTGGAAGCCCACCGAACCGGCGATGAGGTACTCCAGGCCCGCGAAGCCCACGACGGTGGGCAGCGGGCCGGTGGACTGGAAGATACCGAAGTCACCGAAGGACAGCTGCACGCCCAGGCCGAAACCCCAGTAGGGCCGCAGGGACTTCTCCACGTTGTGGTAATGGCGCGCGCCCACGACGCTGGGCAGCACGTTGAGGCCACTGCGCACGCCGTCCTGCGTGGAGCGCACGTAGCTGAAGCCCACCTGGAGGAAGCCGACCCATTCGGGGTGGAACCAGTAGCCCACCTCGATGTCGCCACCGGGGTTCACGTTGGAGAGCTTCTCGATGAAGTTGTTGTTGACGCGCAGGCCCAGCAGCAGGCCTCCGCCCCCCGTGCGCGCGGAGCCCCCCAGCAGCGGGCGGGCCGCCACAGACTCCTCCGGCGGGGCGAGCGCGGCGAAGAGCTGGTCGGAGACGGCCTTCGCGGTGCGCAGCAGGTCCTCCGCTTCCGGGGCCTCCGCGCGAGGCCGGGCCAGGATCCGCCCGCCCGCGGCGTCCAACAGGTTGGCGGTGAGCAGGTACTGGTCGCCGAAGCGGTCCAGGCGGCCGGCCACGACGTAGCGGGCGCCGGTGAGGGCCACCAGTTCCTGGAGGCAGTCTCCCCGGTCACACGTCTTGAGGCCATGGAGCTGCTGCTGGCGCTCGTCGTCCAGGGCGGCCTCGACGTCCCACTGCGAGAGGACTCGCAGCCGCGGCGACTCCGCCAGCCGCGAGGTGATGAGCGAGGTGACGCCCGGCGCCGCGTCACGGCCCGCCTCGTTGGCCTCCAGCATCAGCACCGCCACGACGACGGGCCCGGCCGCATCGGTCGTGCTCGCCTGGACCGCGGCGGCCTGTGACACAGGGGCTGGCGCCTGGGCATGCGCCGCCGAAGCCAGCAAGACGAAACAGGAGAGCCACCAGGACACGAAGCGCGACACGGGCCGGCACTCTACCTTCACCCGGGCCCGGCACCGAGGCCCAGACGTCACACGACGTAGCGCCCTGCCCCGCCGCCTGGAGCAGGAAGGCAGCCGGGCCCGCGCCGCCTCGCCTACGAGGAGGGCATCGGCCCCAGAAAGTCGAGCGGGTCCACCGGTTTGCCGTCCAGGCGCACCTCGAAGTGCAGATGGGGCCCGGACGTCCGGCCCGACTCGCCGACGGTGGCAATCACCTGCTCGCGGCGCACCTTCTGTCCGGTGCGCACGCGCAGGTCGCGGTTGTGCGCGTACAGGGTGATCAGCTTGTTCGTGTGCTCGACGATGACGATGTTGCCGTAGCCACGCTGCTCGCCCGCATAGAGCACCGTGCCTGCCTGCGCCGTCTTCACGGGCGTCCCGGAGGGCGCAGCCAGGTCGATGCCGTCGTGCGGCTCCTTCCCCTTCTTCCCGAAGCGGCCGTACAGGACGCCCCTCATAGGCCAGTCGAGCTGCCCCTGCGTGGCCACACGAGGCCGGCCCGCGGCGCTCGCCGGACGCGACATGGACCGGCTGCGCGACGGGGGCTCCTCACGGCGCCCCAGGGTCGGCACGCTGCGCCGCCCCCCAGCCGACGTAGAGGTCCGTACCGGCTCCGGGTCTGCCTCCGCCAGGGCCCGCACCGGCACGCTGCGCTCGACACCGGGGATGGTGAGCTCCTGCCCCACCGCCAACGCCCACGGCGCCTTGATGCCGTTGGCCGCCCCCAGCTCCTCCACCGTGAGGCCGTAGGTGCGGGAGATGCGGTACATCGTCTCGCCCGGTGCCACGCGGTGGCGCACGGCCACCAACTCCGGTTCTTCGTGGACGCCCCGCAGATTGAACGGCAGCGGCGTGGTCCGCTCCGCCGCGTCGGTGACTTCCGCCGTCTCCTCTTCACGCGAAACGGCGTCCAACCCGGTGTCCGGCCCGGCAACGGAGGATGCCCGGGTGCCCACGCAGCCGCTCAGCAGCACGGCCAGGAGGAACACCCGGAGCGCCCCACGCGCTCGGCTGGACACGCACGGCGCCAACGCTAGGCACCGTCCGGTTCATGCCGGTTGAAGCCATCGACCTGCCACCCGGAGAGGTCCGGGAGCCGGCCATGGTCCGTCAGCTCGAAGTGCAGCGGAGTGACGGAGACGCGCTTGTCCCGGAACACGGCATTGCAGTCGCTGCCCGGGATGTCCTCGTGCTGGTAGTCGCTACCGCCAATCCAGTAGTACTTCCGGCCACGAGGGTCTTCGTTCTCCACCACCTCGAAGCCGTACGAGTGACGGCCCTGGCGGGTGACGACGTAGCCCTCCGGCTCCACACCCCCAGGGATGTTCACGTTGAGGAGCATCCGCGGCGGGAGCGGACGCGACAGGGCACTGGACACCAGCGAACGGGCGAACCGGGCCCCCGGCGCGAAGTCGAAGTTCCGCCGGGCCACCAGGCTGAAGGCAATGGCGGGCACGCCCAGGAGCGCACCCTCCATCGCCGCGGCCACCGTGCCGGAGTACATGATGTCTTCGGCCAGATTCGCGCCGTGGTTGATGCCGGAAACCATGAGTACCGGGCGATCATCCTTCAGGAGATGGTTGATCGCCAGATAAGCGCAGTCCGCGGGGGTTCCGTCGACGGCGAACCACCGCTCCCGCACCTCCTTGATGCGCAGCGGCCGGTGCAGGGAGATGGCGTGGGAGGCGGCGCTCTGCTCCCGGTCGGGAGCCACCACCCACACCTCCCCCAGGGGGCTCACGGCCTCGACCAGCGCCTGAAGCCCCTCTGAGAAATAGCCGTCGTCGTTGGAAACCAGGATGCGCTTGGGCTTGTGGCTCACGGGCTCACTTCTTCTGGTTCAAGGCGCGGAACACCGACTTGCCAGCGTAGCGGGCCGCGGCCCCCAGCTCGCCTTCGATGCGCAGCAACTGGTTGTACTTGGCCACGCGGTCGGAGCGGGACGCGGAGCCCGTCTTGATCTGCCCGCAGTCCAGCGCCACGGCCAGGTCGGCGATGGTGGTGTCCTCCGTCTCGCCGGAGCGGTGGCTCATGACGGATGTGTAACCGGCGCGGTGCGCCATGCGCACGGCGTCGAACGTCTCCGTCAGGGTGCCAATCTGGTTCACCTTCACCAGGATGGAGTTGGCCGTGCCCGTCTCGATGCCGCGGCCCAGGCGCTCCACGTTGGTGACGAAGAGGTCGTCACCCACCAACTGCATGCGCGAACCCAGCGCGTCGGTGAGCTTCTTCCAGCCCTCCCAGTCATCCTCCGCCATGCCGTCTTCGATGGAGATGATGGGATAGCGCTCCGAGAGGCCCCGGTAGTACTCGAGCAGGCCGGTGGAGTCGTACTCCTTGCCCTCGCCCTTCAGCTTGTACTTCTTGCTGCCCTTGTCGAAGAACTCGCTGGCCGCCACGTCCAGGGCCAGGAAGAGCTGCTCACCAGCCTTGAAGCCCGCCTGGTCGATGGCCTCCATGATGAGCTTCAGCGCCTCTTCGTTCGCCGGCAGGTCCGGGGCGTAGCCGCCCTCGTCGCCCACGCCCGTGGCCAGCTTGCGGCCCTTGAGAATCTTCTTCAGCGCGTGGAACACCTCGGCGCCCCAGCGCAGGCCCTCCGCGAAGGAGGACGCACCGGCGGGCACCACCATGAACTCCTGCACGTCCACGCGGGTGTCCGCGTGCGCGCCGCCGTTGAGGATGTTCATCAGCGGCACCGGCAGGGTGCGCGCCTGCACGCCGCCCACGTAGCGGTACAGCGGCAGCCCGTGCGCGTCCGCCGCGGCGCGAGCGGCCGCCATGGACACCGCGAGGATGGCGTTGGCACCCAGCTTGCCCTTGGTGGCGGTGCCGTCCAGCTCCAGCATCCGCTGGTCCACCGCGAACTGATCCGCCGCGTCCATGCCCACCAGCGCGGGCGCGAGCACGTCGACCACGTTCTTCACGGCCTTCTGCACGCCCTTGCCCAGGTAGCGATGCTTGTCGCCGTCGCGCAGCTCGATGGCCTCATGCTCACCCGTGGACGCACCGGACGGCACCGCGGCGCGGCCACGAGCGCCTCCGGCAAGCTGGACCTCCGCCTCCACGGTGGGGTTGCCACGGGAGTCGAGCACTTCGCGCGCCAGAATCTGAGAAATCTCGGTCATAGGTTGCCGTTTCTAGAAGAGCCCTCCGGGTCGGGCAAGCGTGCTCGCGGCCCGCGCTGCTACAGTGTCCACCCGTCGAATGCCTCCGCCCCAACGCCGCCCCGCCTTGAAGGGGCCTGACCCATTGCTCGCTCAACGGCGCCGCGGCGCGCTGCTCGGCATGGCCGTGGGCAATGCCCTGTCCGTCCCCACCGCGCACCGGCCCTTCATGGCCGTTCCCTTTCCCAAGCAGGCGGAGGGGCCCTACATGAAGCTGATGGGCGGTGGTCCGCATGAGCTGCGTCGCGGCCAGGTGACAGAAGAGGTCCAGCTCGCGGCCTGCCTGAGCCACAGCCTCCGGGCCATGAAGCGTTACGATGCCGCGGACGCACTGCGTCGTTACCGCGCCTGGCAGCCGCACGCCTTCGACGTCAGCGAGCCCATGGCGGAGGTCTTCGAGGACTGCCAGACGTCGGGATTCCCGCCCCTGGGCGCGGGCAGGCGCGTGTGGCTGCGTGCGTACCGGAAGCCCGCGGACCCAGGGAGCCTGGCCCGCGCGGCGCCGCTGGGCGTGTACCTGGCGGGTGACGCCCACGCGCTCACCCAGGCCTCGCTGGAGGACTCCGCCCTCACCCACTTCGACCCACGCTGTCAGCTCGCCTGCGCGGCCTTCAACGCGGCCATCGGCCACGCCGTCACCCATGGCGCGGGCCTCAAGGCCGCCGACCTCATCCCCGCCGCGGAGTCGGGCCTACTGCTGGCCGGCGCGGCGCTCGGGCGTTCCGCCAGTGACTACGTGCAGGAGGTGTCCTTCGCCGCGTCGCTCCTGCGCGAGGACCTGGCCATCGCCCAGCAAGAGGACCCGATGCTGTACGGGCCGGAGCTGCACCTCCACCGCCCCCTGCACGCGGTGCGCGTCGCCTTCCGGCTGGCCTTCTGGGAGCTGCTCCACGCCCCCAGCGCCGAGGCCGCGCTCCTGGACGTCGTCCACCGGGGCGGCGACACGGAGGCCCACGCCACCATCACCGGCGCGCTCGTGGGCGCCTTCCATGGCGAGCAGGCCCTGCCCGAGGAGTGGCGAAAGCAGGTCCTGGAGGCCCTGAGCACCGTCAAGGGGCCACTGTGGGATGTCTATCACCCCCGGCACCTGCTGGCCCTGAGCAACGCCTGAGGGCTCCTGAATGCGCGAAGCCCGCGGGGCCGTCCTGGGAAGGACCGCCACCGCGGGCTCGGGGACACACTGGCGCGGCCGTCAGGCCGCTCGCCAGGGTCAGGACAGCAGGTCGATGACCACCACGCCCCGCTGGGGCTTGTCGTCTTCGGTCTCCGTGCGGCGACGCGGGCGGTCATCCGGCACGGGGAGCGGAAGCTCCACCACCGGCCTGTCATGCTCCTCACGGCGGCGCTCACGGCGCTTGATTTCTTCGATGATGAAGGCGTCGAGCATGGGTCTTCCGTCTCCCTCAGCCTACGTACCCCGATGTACGCCCATCCCGCCCCAATACCATTTCCACCAATATCAGATGCAAATTAAGAACCCCGGTTCCGCGCTGGGTACGTTGCAGCCATCTCGCACGGTTGCTCGTCTGCCACCCGACACCCGGGCCAGGGCACCCAGGGCAGAAATGTCGTGGAGGCCGAAAATCCGTCGGGATGGTGTTCATTTTAATGCCCTCGAAGCGGCCCGCAAGCGGACCGTCCCATGGGCATACTCCTCGTATCCGGCGTCGCAAGCCCCTTCGATTTGGCCTCGTCCGCCCGCCTGCTGCGGCGCGCGGAGCATCCGGGTCTCCGAAGACTCCTGACGGCCGGCGGGCGATGGTGGAGTCGCCCGCCAAGAAGCCGCCCGGAGGTGTGATTCAGGGCGCCTCGAAGCGGCGCTTGAAGGCGTCCAGCATCTTCGGCAACGAGGTCTCCACCAGCGCGGAGACGACGCTCTTGGGCACCAGCGCGCCCAGGGCCATCTCCACGGTGTAGGTGGCCTTCGTCTTGCCTTCGCCCTCGGGCTCCAGGACCCAGCTGCCCCGGTTGTCCTTCATGAACTCACCCTTGATGTAGGTCCAGGACATGCGGGTGGGCCGCTCCTCCGTGACGTGGATGGAGTAGTTGATGGTCTTCACCACATCCACCTTGTAGTGGACGTCCACCGTATTGCCCTTGCGGTTCTCGGTCCGGATGCCCTTCACCTCGGGGAGGAACTCCGGGTACCGCTCGTACTGGGTGATGACGTCGAAGACCTTCTCGATGGGGGCGTTGACGACGATGGTTCGCGAGGCGCCAGGCATGGGTGTCTCCAGGGGACGTGAGTCAGGGTGGGAGCTGCGGCCTAGAAAGCGTACCCCGGCTTCTTGTCGAACTTGTGCACCGACTGGATGAAGCGGACGGTGCCCGTCTTGCTGCGCATGACGACGGAGTGCGTCTCGCAGCCGCCGCCGAAGAAGCGCACGCCCTTGAGGAAGTCGCCGGTGGTGACGCCGGAGGCGGCGAACATGACCTCGCCCTTGGCCAGCTCCTCGGCGGTGTAGATCTTCGAGATGTCGGTGATGCCCATCGACTTGGCGCGTTCGATTTCGCCCTGGTTGCGGGGAACCAGCCGGCCCTGCATGTCACCGCCGGTGGCGCGGATGGCCGCCGCGGCGATGACGCCCTCGGGCGCGCCGCCGATGCCCATCAGCACCTCCACGCCCGTGTCCTCGAAACACGTGGCGATGGCGCCGGCCACGTCACCGTCCTCGATGAGCCGGATGCGGGCACCCGCCGCGCGAATCTCCTTGATGAGGTCGGTGTGACGCTCGCGGTCCAGCACCACCACCGTGAGGTCTTCCACGTAGACCTTCATCTTCTCCGCGATGGAACGGAGGTTCTCCGTGGGCGTCTTGCGCAGGTCGATGGCGCCCCGGGCGCGCGGGCCCACGGCCATCTTCTCCATGTACGTGTCGGGGGCGTTGAGCAGCCCGCCCTTGCCCGCCATGGCCACCACGGCGATGGAACCCGGACGGCCGTAGGCGCACAGGTTGGTGCCCTCCAGCGGGTCCAGGGCGATGTCCACCTCGGGCGCACCCTCGCCCCGCTTGCCCACCTTCTCGCCGATGTAGAGCATGGGCGCCTCGTCGCGCTCGCCCTCGCCGATGACGACGGTGCCATCAATCTGCAGCGCGTCGAAGGCGCGGCGCATGGCGTCCACGGCGGCCTGATCCGACTCGTCCTTGTTGCCGCGGCCCATCAGTCGTGCGGAGGCGATGGCCGCCATCTCGGTGACGCGCACGACCTCCATTGCCAGGTTGCGATCCATGTGTGTGCTCCTTGCGTATGCCGGAAGGGTTCAGGTGGAAGGGGAAGAGCCCGGGGAAGGCCCGGTCGTTTCGAGCAGCCGGATGAGGGAGTCCGGCAGCCGCGTCGGCTTGCCGTCCCGCCCCACGCAGGCGTGACGGGTCATACCGGTGCAGAGCAGCGTGCGTGGCGCACCGTCACGAAACAGCGCGTAGGTGAACACGATGGACGCGCGGCGCAACTCACTCACGGTGGTTTGGATGACCAACAGATCGTCGTAGCGCGCGGATGCCTTGTACTGACAGCTCGCCTCGGCCACGGGTAGCAGGGCACCAGAGCGCTCCAGCTCGGCGTAGCTGCCACCCCGGGCGCGGAAGTACTCACTGCGCGCGAACTCGAAATAGCGGAAGTAATTCGCGTAGTAGACGACACCCATCTGATCCGTGTCGCCGTAGATGACGCGAAGGCGGGCCTCGACCATGAATCGAGCGACCCTAACAGCGCGATGTGCGGCGTCCAAGCAGTGACACGCGTTGTTGGTTGCTTCTCACCATCCCGGCGGAGATGGTTCTCATCCCAATGATTCGTGCACTTTCCCTTGCCGTGGCGCTGGCCACCCTGCCCGCTTTTGCCCGACCTCCCAGGCTGACGCTCGTCATCAGCGTGGACGCGCTCGGCAGCGACGTGTTGCTACGCAACCGTCCGCGCCTGAAGGGCGGCTTGCACCAGCTGATCAACCAGGGCGCGTACTTTCCTTATGCGCGCTACGGCTACGCCGAATGCCGCACCGCCCCCGGCCACGCCACCCTCTCCACGGGCGCCAACCCCTGGCGGCACGGCATCGTGGACAACCGGTGGGTGGACCGCTCGACGATGAAGCGCGTGATGGCCTTCGCGGACGCGGCCCACCCCGTGCTGGAGGTGCCGCTGAAGCCGGGCCAGGACTCCGGCCCCGCCCACCTCATGGTGGAGACGCTGGCGGACCGGCTGCGCGTGACGACGCAGGAGCGCGGCAAGGCGGTGGCGTTGTCCATCAAACCCCACGCGTCCATCGCCCTGGCCGGGCGTGCGGGACAGGCGTGGTGGTTCGACAAGGGCGAGGGAAAGTTCGTCACCGGCACCTGGTACACGAAGGAGTTCCCGGCGTGGCTGAAGGCGCTGAACGCGCGGAAGCTGCCGGAGGCGTCCTTCGGCAAGAAGTGGGAGCTGATGCGGCCGGCCGCGGAGTACGTGGGCGAGGACGAAGGCCTCGCTGAGGCGGACGTCTACGGCCTGGGCCGCACCTTCCCCCACCCGCTGGACGGCGGGCTGCCGTCGCCGGGCCCTACCTTCTACCAGGCGTTCGCCCTCTCACCGGACTCGCATGACCTGCTGGTGGAGGCGGCCAAGGCGGCCATCGCCGGCGAGGGACTGGGCCAGGACGACGTGCCCGATCTGCTGGCCGTGAGCTTCAGCGGCACGGACCTGGTGTTCCATGAGTACGGGCCCTACTCGTGGGAGATGCAGGACACGCTGCTGCGGCTGGACAAGGCGATGGGTAACCTCATCGCCGCGGCCGAGCGCGCGGCGGGTGGACGCGGCAACCTGGTCATCGCGCTGTCCGCGGACCACGGCGGCGCGGCGATGCCGGAGCAGTGGGCCGCCAAGGGGCTGGCCGCGAAGCGGGTGAGCTCGAGGGAGCTGGCGGAGAGCCTGACGCAGGCGCTGCGTCAGCAGTTCGGCGGCGACGTGACGGCCACGCTCGAACAACTGGACGTGTACCTGGGCGGCAAGACGCACCAGGGGGGCGCGGTGGACGTGGCGGTGCGGCGCGCGGCGGCGGCGTGGCTGGCGAAGCACCCGTCGGTCATCACGGCCGTGGCCCATGATGACCTGTTCACCGCGCCGGACACCGAGGGCTACCTGACGCTCATGCGCAAGAGCTACTACCCCGGGCGCAGCGGCGACGTGCTCTTCATGCTCCGGCCCTTCCACATGCTCCACTACATCCCCACCGGCACCAGCCACGGCACGCCGCATTCCTATGATTCACAAGTGCCCGTCCTCTTCGCGGGCAAGGGCGTGAAGCCGGGCCTGTACCTGGAGGAGATCGACCCCGTGGACTTCGCCCCGACCCTGTCGGCGCTGATGGAGATGGGCATGCCCGCTTCGGCGGAGGGCAAGCCCCGCGCGGAGGTCCTCACGGGCAAGTGAGCGAACGCGTCAGCGCAGCGGACACGCGCTCTGACGGCGCCGTCCGCTGCGGTCCGTATGCCGTGAAGGGAGGGCTCAGCGCGTCCAGGCGGGATGCCGGGACGCCCTTCGACGCGGAGGCGCTGGAGCCAGGAGCGCCTCCGTGTCCGCACGCTACGCTGGCTTCGGCTGCTTGCTGCGCGCGGGCCGCTTCGCCGCGGCGGTGATTTCCAGCGACAGGTCCATGGCCCGCGCGGAGTGCGTGAGCGCGCCCATGGACACGAAGTCGATGCCCAGCTTCGCCAACCGAGGCAGCCGGTCCAGCGTGACGCCGCCCGACACCTCGAGCGGCACGCGGCCCGCCGCCAGCTTCACGGCCTCGCGAATCTGCGCGTCGTCCATGTTGTCGAGCATCACCACGTCGGCGCCGTGCTCGATGGCCTCCGCGAGCTGCTTGAGGTTGGTGACCTCGATTTCGACCTTTGTCAGCCGAGGCCCGTTGAGCTTCGCGCGGCGCAGCGCCTCCGCGATGGAACCACCCACGGCGGCGATGTGGTTGTCCTTGATGAGGACGCCGTCGAAGAGGCCGAAGCGGTGGTTGGAGGCACCGCCCATGCGGACGGCCTCCTTGGCCACCGTGCGCATTCCCGGCGGCGTCTTCCGCGTGTCCAGGACGCGCAGATTGGAGCCACGCACGGACGTGACGGCCTGCTGCGCCAGCGTCGCGATGCCCGCGGCCCGCTGCACGATGTTGAGCGCGGTGCGCTCTGCCGCGAGCAGCGAGCGCATCCGGCCGTAACACCGCGCGGCGACCATCTTCGGTTTGATCTCCTGACCGTCGCGGCGCAACAGCTCCACCTCGACGTTCGGGTCGACCGTCTTGAAGACACGGACGAAGGCGTCCAGTCCCGCGAGCACCAACTGCTCCTTGGCGACCAGTTCCGCGCTGCCCTCGTAGTCAGGAGGGATGAGGGCCTGCGAGGTGACGTCACCCGCCGCCCCCAGGTCCTCATCGAGTGCGAGCGCGATGAGCCGGTCGAGGTAATCCTGCTGCTGCACGTCTCCTCCTGCTACCGCCGGGCCTTTGCCCGCGCCTTGGGTTTCGCCCCGGTGCCCTTCTTCGCGGGAGCCTTCCGGCCCGCCGCCTTCTTCACCGGCTTCTTGCTGGCGGCAGCGACCTTCTTCGCGGCCCCCTTCTTCGTGGCAGCCTTCTTCGCGGCGACCTTGGCCGGAGCCTTCTTCGCAGCGGCCTTCTTCGCCGCGCCCTTGGCAGGCGCCTTCTTCGCGGCGGACTTCTTCGTGGCAGCCTTCTTCGCGGCGCCCTTGGCCGGAGCCTTCTTCGCAGCGGCCTTCTTCGCCGCGCCCTTGGCCGGAGCCTTCTTCGCAGCGGCCTTCTTCGCCGCGCCCTTGGCCGGAGCCTTCTTCGCAGCGGCCTTCTTGGCAGCGCCCTTCGCGCCCTTGGCCGGAGCCTTCTTCGCAGCGGCAGGCGCCTTCTTGCCCGCGGCCTTCTTCGCGGGACGCGCCTTCACCGGAGCGGCAGGCTCCTCGTCCTCGTCGGAAGCGGAGACAGCCGCCACCACCGTGTCCTTCGCGATGGACGACGCCTTCTTCACGGCGGCCAGGGTGGCCTTCACCACGGCCTTCGCGGTGGAGGCCACCGTCTGCTCGGCGGCAGCGGGCACCTCACGGGCGTCGCCACCGGCGCGCGCCGTGTTGAACTCCCGCATCGCGTCGTCGACGAGGCCCATGCTCATGTACGCAACGCCGAGGTCATGATGGTCGGCCGGAGACAGGCCTTCCTTCGTCCCCGCGCGCAGCTTCTCCAGGGCGTCCTGCACCTGGGGGTCCGCGGCTTCGGGCACGCCGCCCACGGCCTCGAGCTCGTCCTTCAACTCCTCCGCCAGGTCGACGTTCTCCTCGGCTTCCGCATCCGGCGCGGCCTTCACCTCGGCCGGAGCGGCGGCAGCCTCCTCCTCCTCGGTGGACTCGGCGAGCGTCTCGTATTCAGCCCCCCCCTCGGCCGGAGGCGGCGTCTCTAATCGAGCAGCGCTCTCGGGCGGCGTGACGGGCTCGGTCGCGACGTCGGCTTCGGTCGCGATGTCGGCCTCGGTCGGCTCAACGCTTTCGGTCGGCGTGCGGCTCTCGGACGGCGGCGCTGCGGGCATGGCGGGCTCCGGGGCAATGCGCTGCAGATGGTCCTGAAGCTTGGCCTTGCGCTCCTTCAACTCCTCCACGCGGGCGCGGTCCTTCTCGACCACGTCCGGGGGCGCCTTGGCCACGAAGTTGGGGTTCTCCAGCTTGCGCAGCACACCAGCGGCCTCCTGCTCGGTGCGCGCAATCTCCTTGCGGAGGCGGTCGCGTTCCGCGTCCAGGTCGATGAGACCCGCCAGCGGCACGTAGATTTCCAGGTTCGTGCCCACGAAGGCGGCGGCCTGCGGCGGCTTGGTGCCGGGCGCGCCAATCTCCACGTCGGACAGGCCGGCCAGCGGCATCAGGTACGCGCGCCAGCGCTCCAGCAGCTCGCGCGTGCGAGCGTCCGGGCTCTGCACCACCGCCTTCACCTTCGTCGCGGGCGACAGGTTGCTCTCGCCGCGGATGGTGCGCAGGCCCTCGATGGAGGCGATGACCGGGGCCATCTCCGCCTCGGCGGCCTCGTCCACCAGGTCCGCGTCGGGCTCCGGGTACGACGCGATCATGATGCTGTCCACCGACCGGGACATCGGCAGCTTCTGCCAGATCTCCTCGGTGATGAACGGCATGAACGGGTGGAGCAGCCGCAGGATGCGATCCAGCGAGTACACCAGCACCGCGCGCGCGGAGTCCTTCGCCTGCTCATCGGTGCCGTAGAGCGAGCCCTTGGCCAGTTCGATGTACCAGTCGCAGAACTCGGCCCACAGGAACTGGTACAGCGTGGACGCCGCCTCGGCGAAGCCGTACGTCTCCAGCGAGGCGCGGGCCTCGGTGGTGGCGCGCTGGAGCCGCGAGAGAATCCAGCGGTCCGCCAGCGTCAACGGACGCTCCTTCAGCGGACGCTCATCCAGCGTGAACTCGCCCATGTTCATCAGGGCGAAGCGGCTGGCGTTCCACAGCTTGTTGCAGAAGGCCTTGTAGCCAGCCATCCGGTCCATGGACAGCTTGATGTCCCGGCCCTGCTGGGTGAGCGACGCGAGCGTGAAGCGCAGCGCGTCCGCGCCGAAGGCAGGCATGCCCTGCGGGAACTTGTTCCTGAGCGTCGGCTCAAGCTTGTCCGCGGGGGCGCCGAGGATGACGTCCAAGGGGTCGATGACGTTCTTCTTCGTCTTCGACATCTTCTCGCCCTTCTCGTCGCGCACCATCGCGTGCAGGTACACGGTGCGGAAGGGCACATCCCCCATGAAGTGCAGGCCCATCATCATCATCCGGGCGACCCAGAAGAAGATGATGTCGTGGCCCGTCTCCATGACGGACGTCGGGTAGAACGTCTGGAGCTCCGGCGTGTTGCGAGGCCAGCCCAGCGTGGAGAACGGCCACAGCGCGGACGAGAACCACGTGTCCAGCACGTCCGGGTCCTGGATGAACGTGGCGCCGCCGCACTTCGGGCAGGACGTGGGCTGCTCACGCGCGACAATCGGCTCCGCGCGCGCGAAGTCCACGCCGCCCACCTTCACCGTCGCGGAATCCAGCGGCAGGTCGGTGTCGTCCCCCAACCGAGGGCTGCACGCGGTGCAGTAGTACGCGGGAATCTGGTGGCCCCACCAGAGCTGGCGGCTGACGCACCAGTCGTGGATGTTGCGCATCCAGTGGAAGTAGGTGTTCGTCCATGACTCGGGGACGAACTTCGTGCGGCCCTGCTCCACCGCCTCGATGGCCGGCTTCGCCAGCGGTTCAATCTTCACGAACCACTGCGGCGACAGGCGCGGCTCCACCACCGTGGTGCTGCGCTGACACGTGCCGACGGACAGCTTGTGCGGCTCCTCCTTCTCCAGCAGCCCGAGTTCCAGGAGGTCCGCCAGCACCTGCTTGCGCGCCTCGAAGCGATCCAGGCCGGCGTACTTGCCGGTCTCCTTCGTCATCCGGGCCGATTCGTCCAAGATGGACAGCATCGGCAACTTGTGACGCAGGCCCGTCTGGTAGTCGTTGAAGTCGTGCGCGGGCGTGACCTTCACCACGCCGGTGCCGAACTTCGGATCCACCAGTTCGGCGTCCGCGATGATGGGAATCTCGCGGCCGCTGAGCGGCAGCACCACGTGCTTGCCAATCAGGTCCTGGTAGCGCTCGTCCTCCGGATGGACGGCCACGGCGGTGTCGCCCAGCATCGTCTCCGGGCGCGTGGTGGCCACGGTGAGCGTGCGGTCGGTGTCCTTCACCGGGTAGCGGATGTGCCAGATGGAGCCGTTCTTCTCCTGGTGTTCCACTTCCAGGTCGCTGAGCGCCGTGTGGCACGAAGGACACCAGTTGATGAGCTTCTGGGCCCGGTACATCAGGCCCTCTTCGTACAGCCGGACGAAGACCTCGCGCACCGCGGCGGAGGACTGCTCGTCCATGGTGAAGCGCTCGCGGCTCCAGTCCAGGGACGCGCCCAGGTAGCGGTGCTGCTCGCCGATACGAGCGCCGAACTTGCCCTTCCACTCCCAGACGCGCTCCAGGAAGGCCTCGCGGCCCAGGTCGTGGCGGCTCTTGCCCTCCGTCTGCTTCAGCTCCCGCTCCACCACCATCTGCGTGGCGATGCCGGCGTGGTCCGTACCAGGGAGCCACAGGGCGTTGAAGCCGCTCATCCGCTTCCAGCGGATGAGGATGTCCTGGATGGTGGCCGTCAGCGCATGACCGATGTGCAGGCTGCCCGTGACGTTGGGCGGCGGCAGCACCATGGAGAACGGCGGCTTCTCGGAAGGCGCCTCGGCGCGGAAGTAGTTGCGCTCCAGCCAGAACGCGTAGCGGCGAGCCTCGACCTCGGTGGGCTCGTAGGCCTTCGAAAGTTCAGTGGTATCGGTCATTGAAAACGGCCGGCCCCGGAGACCGGGGCCGGCAAAAGGTCAGGAGGTTACGGCGCCAGGCGCCTCAGTGCTGGGTCTCTCGGTCCTTGATGAGCCGCTCGAGCTCCTCACGGATGATGGTCTCCGCGAGCTGCGGTACCACCTCCCAGGCAATCTTCTCGATGACCTCGCGGGAAGCCTTCGAAAGCGCCTCGCGCAGCAGGGCCTCGCCCCCGTCCGCGGCAGGCGCACGGGCGCTCGCCGGCCTCGCCGCGGCGGGCGCGGGGGTGGCGATGTCCAGCGAGATCTCCTCGGCGTCACCCTGGTCGGGCAGCGAGTCCTCGATGCTGATCGACGGCTGGGCCGCGGCGGGCGCGGGCGCACCCAGACCGAACGGATCCCTGCCCCGCGCGGCGGGCTGCGGCGCCGCCCCAGGAGGAGGCTGCGGCGCGCCGACCGGCGGACGCGCGAAGCCACCCGGCGCGGGACCACCCGGCGGAGGCGGCACGCCCGGACGCGCCACGGCGCCCGGCGGCATTCCCGGACGCGGCGGAAGGCCCGGCGCGGGACCACCCGGCGGAGGCGGCACACCCGGACGGGCGCCCGGCGGCATCCCAGGTCCCGGAGGACGCGCGCCCGGAGGCATGCCCGGGCCGGGAGGACGCGCCATGCCCGGCGGCATCCCAGGTCCCGGAGGACGCGGCGCGCCCGGAGCACCCGGCGGCGGCATGCCCGGCCCCGGAGGACGCGCCATGCCCGGCGGCATCCCAGGTCCCGGAGGACGCGCGCCCGGCGGCGGCACACCCGCACCCGGAGGACGCGGCACGCCCGGCCCCGGAGGAACACCCGGACGAGCGCCCGGCGGAGGCGCGGGACGAGCCCCCGGCGGAGCAGCGGCGGCGACGGGCGCGGGCGCCGCGGCGGGCTGAGGAGGCGCGTGGCGCACCTGCGTGGCGGCCGACGCGGGCATCGTGTTGGACTTCTGGCCGACCAGCGCCTTCACCTTGTCGAGCAGCACCTGGCTCTCGAAGGGCTTGGTGACGTGGTCATCAGCGCGGGCGGCGCGAGCGCGATTCTCGTCGAACGCTTCGAACGTGCCGGCCAGCAGCACCACCGGGATGCCCTGGGTGGCCGGGTCGTTCTTCAGCGCTTCGCAGACCTCATAGCCGCTCTTGCCCGGCATCATGACGTCCGCGAGGACGACGTCCGGACGCAGCTCGCGGGTGCGGGAGATGGCGTCCAGCCCGTTGTCCACCGCGGTCACCTGAAAGTCCTCGGTCGCGAAGATCATCCCGATCACCTTGCGGATGGTGAGCGAGTCATCGGCGACCAGCAGATTCTTGGGCATCGGTTCGGGCCTCGGGGAGCATCCACTCCCCTGAATTCGTTGGTGATTCCCGCCGCGAGGGTTGACTCGCGGCAGTCTGACAAGCGGGGCAGCTTACGAGTTGCCCTCTGGGACGATCAAGAAAACATGCGTTGCAGGTCCAGGAACGCCACAGGCTCGCTCAACCCGGGAGCACGGAAGCTCCCCGCGGTGTCGTCCGGCTCGAATCGTTGCATGACGCCGAGCACCCGCGTGGCCGTCAGCCCCACGTTCCGCCCGGCCAGCTCCGTGAGGACGATGAAGGACTCCGGGATGGGCGCTTCCCCCAACAACGCGGGGACCGAGCAGACAGGCCACAGCACCTGATCATGCGGAAAAATACCGGCCACCGGTCCACTCGGCACGGGCAGGACGCAGAAGGCCTCTCCCCGGCTGATGACCTGCGACACCAGACCCAGGGGGACTCCGAACAGTCGACTCTGAGACTCGAAGACGAGCGCGCGGTCCGGAGCCGCCTCCGCCCAGTGCACGGGCCGGGCGGCAACCGCCGGCGACATCGACCCCACGCGGTGCGGCAGCGCCTCCGCGATGAGCTCCAGGTACAGCCGCGACTTGTGCAACACGGCGCCCCGGCTCAGCGGCGCCAGCGAGTCCGCCAGTCCCGGTGGCAGCAGGAAGAACGGCGCGCGGGCCACGTCCGCCACCTCCACCACGGAGCGCACGCGCACCGCCAGGGTGGGACTCACGTCGAGCACCACCACCATGCCCGGGCCTTCCTCGGGCGGCCCGCCCAGCAGCGCGCAGAGGTCCTTCACCTCCAGCACACCCCGCAGGCTGCTGCCGTTGGCGCCCGGCATCGCTACTTCCATGACAGACGTCGCTTCCACGGCGTAACGGGTTTCCCCGGCCTCAACGAGAAGGCAGAGCCGACGGCCGCTTTCGAAGGGGGACACGGGGGCCGACCCTAGCAGCCTTCCATCGGTTGGTGCTAAGCCGATGGGAGATGGCGCGAATCCTCCTCGTCGACGACGAAAAGATCGCCCGCACCCTGTACGGCGACTACCTCACCGCCGTGGGACACGCCGTCACGGCGGTGGGCACGCTACAAGAGGCAAAGGAAGCACTCGCGGGCGACCGCTTCGACGCGGTGGTGACGGACCTCATCCTCCCCGGTGGCGACGGCATGGAGGTCCTGCGGCACGTGCGGGAACACCACCCGGGCGTGGAGGTGGTGGTCATCACCGGCCTGGAAAAGGTGGACCCCGCGGTGCGCGCCATCAAGAGCGGCGCCGCGGAGTACCTCGTCAAGCCGGTGGCCCCGGAGGCCCTGCAGCACGCCGTGCGCCGCGCGCTCACCACGCGCGACCTGATGCAGGAGAACGCGTCGCTGCGCCGCCATGTCGCCATGCTGGAGGCGGGGCAACGCATCGCCACCACCCTGGACCGCGAGAAGCTGGCCGCGGCCACCGCCAGCGCGCTGCAGAGCATGGCCTCCGCCAGCGCCGTGGTCCTGCTGGAGCGCGACTCCGCCTTCGCGCTGCGGCGCCATGGCACCAGCGGCCTGTCCACCGCACTGGAAGAGCCGCTCATCGCCGAGCTCATCGAACGCCTGACGAACGAACGCGGGCCGCGCGAGCTGGACGGCCTGGACGCGCCCTTCCCTCGCGCCGTTTCCTTTCCCGCGCTGGAGGGCGACGCCGTGCTGGGACACGCGGTGCTCTTCTTCGGCGGCACGGGCGCGGAGTGGGCGGGCGAGACGGCCAGCTTCCTGGTGCGCAACTGGGCGCTCGCGCTGCGCAACCTCGGCCGCTTCGCCGCGGTGGAGGACCTGGCGTACGTCGACGACCTCACGCGCCTGTTCAACACCCGCTACCTGCACCTGGTGGTGGACCGCGAGGTCCAGGACGCGCTCCAGTCACAGCGCACCTTCAGCCTGCTGTTCCTGGACCTGGACCACTTCAAGTCCATCAACGACACCCATGGCCACCTCGTGGGCTCCAAGGTGCTGGTGGAGGCGGCGCGCGTGGTGAAGGGCTGCGTGAGAGACCACGACGTCGTCGCGCGCTACGGCGGAGACGAATACGTGGTGGTGCTGCGCAACACCGACTCCGGCGGCGCGCTCAAGGTGGCCGAGCGCATCCGGCGCACCATGGAGACGCACAACTTCCTGGCGCGCGAAGGCCTGTCGCTCAAGCTCACCACGTGTATCGGCGTGGCCAGCTTCCCCGAGCACGCCCAGGACAAGGCCACGCTGTTGGACCTGTCGGACCGGGCCATGTACCGCGGCAAGCGGGGCTCGCGGAACGTCGTCTACATGGCGGCGAAGGACCTGGAGGCCCCACCGGCCGAGCGCCGGCAGGCCCACTCCGCGTCCTGACGGCTACCGGCGCAGGCTGCCCACGGTGAGGCGCTTCTCCGGGGTGACGTCCGCCGGAGACGGCGCCGCGCCCTCCTTGCCCACGGCCTCCACGGCCTCGTGCGACGCGCCGGAGGTGATGAGCCGGTACTTCTCCACGGCCTCCTTCGCGTGCGCGGCCTGCTCTGGATCCAACCGGGCGATGAGCTCCCAGAAGAGGGCGGCGTGCTCGCGCTCCTCGTCCATGACGTGCTGGAGGATGGCCTTGGCGTCCTCGTTGTCCGTCGCGTCGATATGGGCCGCGTAGAGGTTGATGGCGTCCAGCTCCGCCTCGATGTTGAGACGGATGGAGCGGGCCAGCTCGGTGTCCGTCATCTTGCGGGGGACCAGCGAGTGGAACGGGTTGGTCTGCGGCATGAAGGCCCTCCCGAGGCCGGTGTCGCGATATCCGGATTTCCGGACGGTGCGATGAGAACGCGGCCAGCATCCGCGCCGGCACGGTCCGGGTCAACGGATTCCCTCCAGGTGCGTTGCGTACAAGCGGTTGCCTCCGCCATGCTCGTCACATGGAAACACCCGTGCCGCTCGCCCAACTGCTCCAGGCCGTGGAGGCAGGGGACCTGACGGCCGCGCGAACAGCGGCGGCGGCACTGCAACGTGCGGGAGCACAGACCTCACAGCTGGCGGCGGAGGTGCTGCACGAGCTGCGACAACCGCTGCTCGGCGTGAAGGCCTACGCCCAACTGCTCGCGGAGGACGGCGCCGCCCCCGGGCCCCTGCGCCTGCTGCTGGCCCAGGTGGAGCGGATGGAGCAGATCGTCTCCGACTTCATCCGCCTGTCGAGCGAGCGTCCGGCGTCCCAACAGCGCCTCTCCCTGGCGGCCCCCATCTGGGCGGCGGCGAAGCACTTCAGCATCAACCCGGACTCCTCGCGCATCTCCCTGGAGGTGGAGGCTCCGGAGGACATCACCATCCAGGGCAACGCGCGCCTCATCGAGCAGCTCACCCTGAACCTGCTCAACAACGCGCGCGACGCCATGGCGGGGCGCGGCCGGGTGAAGGTGGTGCTCACGATGGAGGGCCCCTCCCCTGCCCTCTACGTGGCGGACTGGGGTCCGGGCATCCCCGAGGAGCTGCGAGCGCGCATCTTCGAGCCCTACATCACCGCCAACAAGCGAGGCACTGGACTGGGCTTGTCGGTGTGCCAGCGCATCGCCCGCGAGCACCACGCGCGCCTCGAGCTGGCCCCGCAGGGCGTCATTCGCGACGTCCCGCCCCCGGCCACCGTGTTCCGCGTGCTCTTCCCCGCGACGGACGCGCCGCCCACGCAGAAGCACCGGGTCCTGGTGGTGGATGACGAAATCATCATCCGCATGGTCTTCCGCGACCTGATGGGCAAGGAGTGCGAGATCATCGAAGCGGCAAGCGGCGAGGAGGCCCTGGACCTGCTGCAACAGGCGCCGGTGGACCTCATCGTCACCGACAAGAACCTGCCCGGCATGTCCGGCCTGGAGCTGGCGCAACAGGCGCGGCGGCTGCACACGGACTCGCGCGTCATCCTGATGACGGGCTACCCGTCGCTGGTGACGACACAGCAGGCGCTGGAGCTGGGCGTGGTGGACTACCTGCTCAAGCCCTTCGACGACATCCGCGAGGTGCGCGCCCTGCTGCGCTCCACGCTGGCCCGGAAGCCCGTCCCCGCGCCGCTGGAGACGAACCCCGCGATGCGCCGGGTGGACGTGCTGGAGGACAACCCGGCGGCGGCGGCGCAAATCACCCACGCCCTGTCCCTGGTGGGACTGGAGGCGCGCATCCTGACGACGACGGAGCTGGCCGCGCTGGAGCCGCCCGCGGGCGTGGTGGTGAGCTGGGACTTCACGCCCGCCTACGGACGCAAGGCGCTGGAGCTGGGCAAGGCGCTGGCCCAGGGCGCGCCCTTCGTGGTGCTGGCCGAGCACCTCACCATGGAGACGGCGCTGGAGTCCCTGCGTGCGGGCGCCGCCGCGTGCCTTCCCAAGCTGATGTCCGACGCGTCGGCGCTCAGCCGAGAGTTGAACCGCGCATTCAAACGAGAGGCCCCATGAGACTCGCGCTCCTGTCCGTCCTGCTGCTGGGTGTTGCTTGCTCCTCCGACAAGCCTCCGATGCAGGACGGGCCGGACGCGGGCCGTGGCGACGCGGGCACCCGGCCAGACGACGCGGGCACCGGGACAGACGATGCGGGCACCGGCGACGCGGGTTGCGAGCCACTGGCCTCGGGTCCGGGTACCCCACTGCTCACCGGGTTGAACACGCCCCGCAGACTCGCGGCGGACGAAACGGACCTCTACATCGCCGAGTCCCATTCCCTGAATCCGCAGCAGCCCCAGCCGGGCCCCGGGCGGCTCCTCCGGCTGCCACGCGCGGGCGGTGACGCGGTGCCGGTGGCCACGGGCTTCCGGGCGCCGGATGCCATCGCCGTGGTGGCGGACTCCGTCTACGTGCTCGACCTGGACGGGCTGTGGCGGGTGGACAAGGCGACGGGCGCGAAGGACGCACGGCCGCTCGATGCCACGGTGAACAACGTCACCATTGGCGGCACGGACGTCCTGCCCGCGCGGATGGGAGACCGGGACGTGGTGGTCATCGCGACGTCGCACCGTCGGCTGGTGCGCGTGGACGCCTCGGGCGGCAACCGCCAGGAGCTCTACGCCGGCACGGGCTACACGCAGGTGCGGGGAGCCCGCGTGGTGGGCCAGGACGTGTGGTTCCTGGTCGCCGCGGGAGAGAGCCCCGGCCTCTACAGCGTGCCGCTGGACGGCAGTGCCCCAGCCACGCTGCGCGACGGCACCATCACCGCCGGCACCTCGTTGGAAGTCACGCCCACGCACTTCCTCGTCACCGAAGGAGGCGGCGGAAACGGCCGCGTGCTGCGCCTGCCGCGCGAGGGCGGCGCGGCGGAAGTCGTGGCCACGGGACTCCAGGGGCCCGCCTTCCCGGTGGAGCTGAATGGGACGCTCTACTTCAAGGACGTCAGCACCGGCGGCACGGGCTTCCTCCGCCGCGTGAGCACCTGCACGCCCGGCGCCCTGGAGCCCGTGGGCCCAGAGGGCGTGGGGCCCGGTGGCCTGCTGGTGGACGGCGACACCCTGCTCTACACGTCGCAGGAGAGCGGCACCGGCGGCGTCGTGGGCCGCGTGCCCTGAGCGCCAGGCAGTCCCCGCTGGAACGACAACGGCCCCGGCGCCTCCTGACGAGGCATCCGGGGCCGCTGACTGCCGAGGCCCAGACGGCCCGGGACTCACGTCCCGAGCCCTCCGGAGCGGCTCAGTAGTCCATGTCGTCGCCGCCGTAGTCCGGCATGCCGGCGCCAGCGCCGCCGCCCTTGGCCTTGCCCTTCGGGCGCTCGGCGACCATGGCCTCGGTGGTCAGCAGCAGGGACGCCACGGAGGCGGCGTTCTGCAGCGCGGTGCGCTCCACCTTCGTCGGGTCGATGACGCCGGCCTTCTCCAGGTCCTCGTAGACCTCCGTGCGGGCGTTGTAGCCGAACGCGCCGGTGCCCTCGCGGACCTTGTTGATGACCACGGCGCCCTCGACGCCGGCGTTGCTGGCAATCTTCCGCAGCGGCTCCTGGAGCGCACGGCGGATGATGGCCACGCCGAAGTCCTGCTCACCGCCCGGCTTCAGCTTCTCCAGCGCGGGCAGCGCGCGGAGGTAGGCCACGCCGCCGCCAGGGACGATGCCCTCTTCGACGGCCGCGCGGGTCGCGTGCAGCGCGTCCTCGACGCGGGCCTTCTTCTCCTTCATCTCCGTCTCGGTGGCCGCGCCGACGTTGATGACGGCCACGCCGCCCACCAGCTTCGCCAGACGCTCCTGGAGCTTCTCGCGGTCGTAGTCGCTGGTGACGGAATCAATCTGCGTGCGGATGAGCTTGATGCGACCCTCGATGGCCGCCTTCGTGCCCACGCCGTCCACGATGGTGGTGTTGTCCTTGTCCACCGTGGCGCGCTTGGAGCGGCCCAGGTCGGTCAGCGACAGCGTCTCGAACTTGTGGCCCAGGTCCTCGCTGACCACCGTGCCGCCGGTGAGGACGGCGATGTCCTGCAGCATCTCCTTGCGGCGGTCACCAAAGCCGGGGGCCTTCACCGCGCACACGTTCAGCACGCCGCGGATCTTGTTGACCACCAGGGTGGCCAGGGCCTCGCCCTCGATGTCGTCGGCGATGATGAGCAGCGGCTTGCCGGAGCGGGCCACCTGCTCGAGCAGCGGAATCATGTCCTGCATCGACGAGACCTTCTTCTCGCTGATGAGGATGTAGGGGTCGTCCAGGACGGCCTCCATCCGCTCGCGGTTGGTCACGAAGTACGGGGACACGTAGCCGCGGTCGAACTGCATGCCCTCGACCACGTCGAGCGTCGTCTCGAGGCCCTTCGCCTCCTCGACGGTGATGACGCCCTCCTTGCCTACCTTCTCCATCGCGTCCGCGATGATGGCGCCGATGGTCTCATCGCCGTTGGCGGAGATGGTCCCCACCTGGGTGATGGCCTTCTTGTCGGCGGTGGGCTTGGACAGGCTCTTCAGCTCGCCCACGACGACCTCGACGGCCTTGTCGATGCCGCGCTTGAGGTCCATCGGGCTGTGGCCGGCGGCCACCAGCTTGAGGCCCTCCTCATAGATGGCGCGCGCCAGCACCGTGGCGGTGGTGGTGCCGTCGCCGGCCTTGTCGGAGGTCTTGGACGCGACCTCCTTCACCATCTGCGCGCCCATGTTCTCGAACTTGTTCTCGAGGTCGATCTCCTTGGCGACGGTGACGCCGTCCTTGGTGATCGTGGGGGAGCCGAAGCTCTTCTCGATGACCACGTTACGGCCCTTGGGGCCGAGGGTCACCGCGACCGCGTCCGACAGGGTGCGGACGCCGCGCAGGATGGCCTCACGCGCGGACTGATGGAAGAAAATCTCCTTCGCTGCCATCGCAACCTCCTGAATTCACTGGGGGATTTTACTGATACGACACGGGCCGTTAGCACTCGGCCATGGCGAGCGCCAACATAAGGGCCGCCCGAACGATGTCAACCAGGAAGGGTGGGCGTGTAGGCGAGCGGACGGCCCGAGGCACCCTGCCGGGAGGGGCGGCGTGGGCTATTGCGCGAAGCGGACCAGGGTGAGCAGTTGGCCCATGTCCAGGGGCTTGTGGAGCGTCAGGGCCACGCCCTTGCGCAGGCCGCGGTCCGTCACCGAGCCGTCCTCGCTGCCCGTCATCAGCAGCACCGGGACGCTCTGGAAGCGGGGGTCCGCCTTGAGCATCTCCGTGAACTGGATGCCGTCCATATGGGGCATCACGTAGTCGGTGATGACCATGCTGACCTGGTTGCGTTCCAGCACGTCGAGCGCCTGGAGCGCGTCGGACGCCGAGTAGACCGTGAACCCATGCATCTCCAAGAAGCGAGAGAGCATCGTGCAGAGTTCGAGATCGTCGTCGACGACAAGGATGTTCACGGGACTGAGCGCCGCACCAGGACGGGCCAAGGAACGTAGCAGCCGTGCGCGGCGTTGACAACGAAGTGCGCGGCTTCATATGTCGCGGCCCCATGGGGATGCGGACGTCGAAGCGAACGGGGGTGAGCGGGATGGAGGCGCTGGACGCGGCAGCAGAGGCCTTCGAGACGGGCGACTTCGAGGCGGCCCTGGCCGCCGCCGACCGCAGCCTGGCCCAGGCCCCGGACTCGGTGGACGCCCTGCACCTGCGCGCCGCCGCCCTGGTGGAGCTGGGCCGCCTGGAGGAAGCCGGCCGGGCCTTCGGCGCCGCGCTGAGGGTATCCCCGGACGACCTGGAGGTGCTCCTGGGCACCGTGGACTGCCTCATCTGCCGCGCGGGCGAGGACCGGGAGGCCGTGGAGGAAGGCCTGGGCTTCTGCGCGAAGGGCAAGCGCCTGGCGCAGAAGGCCGGCGACGTGGAGCTGCTCTACGAGTTCCTCCTCCTGGAGGGCATGGGCCTGAACCAGGTAGGCGAGTGCCGCGCGGCTCTGGCGAGCCTGGACGCGGCGCTGGGGCACATGCCGCACTCGGTGGACGCGCAGTTGGAGCGGGGCATCGCCCTGTTCGAGCTGTGCCGCTTCGACGACGCGAAGGGCGCCTTCGACAAGGTGCTGAAGGACACGCCCGACGAGGCCTGGGCCCACCAGTACCTGGGGCTGATGGCGGAGCGCCGGGGCGACGAGAAGGAGGCCCAGCGCCGCTTCGCCAAGGCCCAGGCGCTGGTGCCGACGGAGTTCTTCCCGCCGGTGGAGCTGGGCGAGGCCGAGTTCGACCGCGCGGTGGAGGCCGCGGTGCAGTCCCTGCCCGGCCACGCGAAGCAGTACCTGGACAACGTCACCATCGCGGTGGAGGACCTGCCGGCGGATGAGGATCTGCTGGGTGAGGACCCTCCCCTGTCACCAAGCATCCTCGGGGTGTTCCGCGGCCTGGCGGTGGGCGAGCGCAGCGTGACGAACGCGTTCGACCACGTCCCCGCATCCATCGTGCTGTACCAGAAGAACCTGGAGCGCTTCGCCCGCACCCGCGAGGAGCTCATCGAGCAGATTGGCATCACCGTCATGCACGAGGTCGGTCACCTCATGGGACTGGATGAGGATGACCTGTGGCAACGGGGGCTGGACTGAGCGCCGCGAGCGTCTGGCGGATGCCGTCGCGGTACGGCGTCTTCCGGATGTCGCCGAGCAGCGCCCGCAGCGCCGAGTCGTCCATGATGACGGGCGAGGTGTGCAGGTAGTGCATCTCCCCCAGCTCGCGCATGAACGGGCTGAAGAGGCCGATGAGGCGCACCATCCCCGGCCCCAGCACCGAGTACTTCGCGGGGTGGCCGGCCTGGGCGTAGATGTCCTCCACCAGGGCCGCCTGGGAGGTGACGCCCGCGCCCCCGAGGTTCCAGAAGCGGCCGTAGGCGCCCGGATGGTCCATGAGCGCGGTTACCGTGGGCCCCACGTCGGGCACGTAGACGAACTCATGGGGCGTGTCGATGGGGCCGATGAGCTGGGCGCGCTTGCCCTGTGAGGCCGCGACGAAGGCGCGGTGGAGGAAGCTGTTCTCCACGCCCGGGCCGTAGAAGTCCGGGAGGCGGAGGATGGTGACTTGGATGGAGCCCGCCTTGTCCGCCGCGAGCAGCAGGTCCTCCTGAGCCTTGCGCAAGCGGCCCTTGTTCGTGTGCGGCACGCGGGGGTGGGACTCGTTGACGACGTCCGTGCGCGGCCGGCCATAGGGGTACACGCTGGCGATGAAGACGATGCGCTCCACGCCCTCGGCGATGGCGGCGTCGAGCGTACGCTTCATCAGCACGGGGTGGAGGTGGAACTGCCAATAGGGCACGCCGACCAGATAGACGAGCGTCTGGACGCCCCGGGCCGCGGCCTGGATGGAGGCGATGTCGTCGGGATTCCAGGTGACGAGCTCCGCCTGCGGGTCCGCCCCGAACTCCCGCTGGAGTCCCTCCCGGGAGCGCCCCACCACGCGGTAGCCCCGCCCCTGCCCCCGCAGCGCCTGCGCGATGCTGTGTCCGACGACGCCCGTGGCGCCGAACAACGCGACCGTGCCCATGTCCTGCTCCCTTTTCCGAACGGCGAGTGGTTTGTGAACACCGTTCATGAACGCCGTTCATCTACAGCTGGGCGTTCAGTGGGTCAAGGCCTACACTGGGAGCATGGGGATTGCGGAGCGGAAGGAGCGACAGCGAGCGGAGCTGCGCGAGCAGATTCTGCGAGTCGCCCGGGACATCGTGGTGAAGGAGGGCTTCCCTGCCCTCTCGATGCGCAAGCTGGCGGACGCGGTGGAGTACGCGCCGGCGACGCTCTACCTCCACTTCGAGAACCGGGAGGCCATCGCGAAGGAGCTGTGCGTGCGCGGCTTCCAGGACCTGCTGGCCATGCTGGAGCCCGCGGCCCAGGTGGAGGACCCGCTGGAGCGACTGCCCAAGCTGGCGGAGGCCTACGTTCGATTTGGCATGGAGCACCCGGAGACGTACCGGCTGATCTTCATGGAGGACGCGAAGCTCTCCACGGCGTTGTTTGGGGACCATCCGGAGGGCGCGGGGCCGAGGTCCTTCAGGGTCCTGGTGCAGGTGTTCGTGGACTTGGTGGCGGCCGGGAGGCTGGAGGAAGGCACGAAGCCAGAGCAACTCGCGGAGGTGCTGTGGGCGGGGGTGCACGGCATCGTGAGCTTGAGGCTCACATGTACGGGGTTCCCGGGCACGCCCGCGGAGGAGCTGACGCAGGTGCTGGTGACGACGCTCGTGAAGGGCTTGCCGGGGTTGAAGGCGGAACGGGCGCAGAAGAAGGCACGGTGAGCCCGTGGCCCTGGGTTGACGGGGTCCGGAGGGTCCGGCGTAATCGCAAACGGTAGGGCCTCCGGACCTGGTGGCCGGCCCGGTCTTCAAAACCGGTGAGGGGCGCCGAGAGGCGTCCCTGGCGAGTTCGATTCCCGTGCCCTACCGCCACCTTTTTCCCTCAGATTCCGGGCAGTTGCGGCGGTTCGCGGCGAGGCCCGAAGCGTTCGGACGGGTACGCAGGCGTTCAGTCGGTTACGTCCCGGGGAAGCGCCAACGCACAGCGGCACGGTGTTCTCGCGAACTCTCGCTCTTGCCCAGCCCCCATCCCGAAACCGCGCTGTAGGTGCACATGGGCGCTCCGCCCCCACACCAAAGGTGACTGGCCGCCCAGACGGTGCTCACGTACCTGATGGCTTCTCGAAGACCCTGCGCCCCTGGCCCTTGGGGCTGCCCACAACCAGCATATAGGCTGTTGAGATCGAGCAGCCACCCCACCAGTCCGCCCAGCAACCCGGCAACGAACAACCCGCCGAGCACCACTTGCTGCAAGATGTGCGGCTCGGGAAGCAAGCCGTGCGGCGACTTCTGCATCAACACCTCGTAACCTCGTACAACTGAAGCCGCGCGGCGGCGCCTGCTGAGGTGCAGTCCCCCCCTGTCTGTCAGAGCACCACATGCGCCACGCTCGCGTTGCCCTCGCCGTTACCTCCGTCGTGCTCGCCCTTCAGGTGTGGGCAGGCGAGGGGCGCCCCGACTTCTACATGGTGTTCAAGGAGTGCAAAGCCCTTGGCGTGGCGGCCCGTCTCGGTGAGCCAAGCACCACAGAGGCGCAGGAGTACTCCCTCGGGTGCTGGCGAAGCGGTAGGAAGGTTTCCTGTCTCTTCATGGGCGATGGAGAGCAGAAACAGATCCACTACACCGTGGACGCCGACATCCCGCCCCTCCTGATTCTCGTGCAGGGCCAGAATGCCGGTGACTTCATCTCCATCAATACGTCGCGGCACTCAGCGTCCAGCATGACTCGCATGTTAATGGACGATGGCGGCCTCGTGGCGAAGGTGTGCTCCGGCGTTTACGCGACAGCCGATGAAGTGACGGCGATGCGCGCCGCCGAGGCAAAGCCGCAGCCTTCTCCTGCGCCGCTTCGAACAGCCCCAGCGGCAACCCCCACGTTCGAGCCTGAGTCCGCCTCCGAGCCAGCGCGGAGTTGCTGCAAGGTGTGCACAACTGGTTGCCCGTGCGGGGACTCCTGCATTTCTTGCAGCAAGACGTGCAGGAAAGGCCCCGGCTGCGCGTGCTGAGGCGCGCACACGAACGGTAGCCAATGCCGCGGCCCGTGCGTGAAAGGGGCTGCTGAGCAGCATCCTCCACGAGTTCGATGGGCGTATCCTCGCTCGTCCGACCGTCGCCGACATGGTTGCAAAGCACCACTTGCGCTGGACATGCGGAGCAACAAGCGGCCCAGTACCGGAAGCAGGTCATATCGCATGTTCGATTCGTGATACTTGAACTGCCCGACTTCTACTTCGTCCACCGGAATGATGTTGCGCGCGACACCCCTGAAACCCATGCCCCGAAGCAGCGCGTGGTCCTTGGCGCGACATGTTTCCAGCCTAAATAGCCATGCCAAACAAAAACGCTACTCCCCCAAAAATCCGCATCGATAACGACGTAATGTTAAAGCAAATGCGAGCTCTCCTTGCCGTGACCACCGACCCACGTGATCGTGCATCGATTCAGGCCTGGATCGAGAGGCGGACCAGCGAACTGAGTCCGCCCGAGGTCATCAATGTCGCAGCCCTCCCCGAACACCTGCGGCATCTAGTTAAGGTGCCTTGCAACGACCCGGTAGCCAGTGAAGAAACCCAGCACCTCGTTGCTGCTCGCCGCAATGAATCGACACAACAGCCCCCAACCCTTCCTCTAGTTGCTGACGTCGCGCAGTCCGAATCACGGCCGTCGTTTTCGTTCAGCAAGGTCTCCTACGAGGCGCTGAACGCGCGGCAAAAAGAGAACTACAACTACCAGAAGCTAGCTGGCGTCCTCGCTGAGTACGGGTTCGTAACGACACGGCTTTCAGACGACTGGAACGGGGCTGACTTCCTCGCCCTGCACGTCGGTGGAGACACTCTCAAGATTCAGTTAAAGGCCAGATTCACTCTGGACAAGAAGTACGAAGGAAAGGAACTGTGGTTGGCGTTCCCAGTTGATGGAAATTGGTACGTATGCCCCTACGATGAACTGCTGGATCAGGCGCTTGCAAGGACCCCCATTGGTGACTCCGAGGATTGGCTCGTAAAAGGCAGGTATTCGTCGGAAACAATCCCCACCGGTCTCCGATCGTTTTTGAATAATTACCGTATCTCTTAATCCTACAGTTGCAGTTTGTGTCTGGCGCCACGTGCTCGGTAGTGGCAGCGCATGGCGACGGATTGATGGTGCCGTCGCCACCGACTCCACAAGAGGACATCGGTAACTGGCGGGAGCGTGCGCCGCCAGAGGGCCAGCAGCAGGCGCCGAATCTCCTGGACGGAGTAGCGGACGAGGACTGTCAGTGAAGGCCCTGCCGGACGAGAAACGCCCGCATGGGGTTTCTTCGCGACGGCAGGCCGAGCGCTTTTGGGGGCAGTCCCTCCTTGGGTGCGAGATTGGCCATGGCCCGCGCATTGGCCAGGAAG